>JBEVKO010000184.1:0-4918 GCA_040509705.1 Beijerinckiaceae bacterium | reverse complement strand
CGGTCTGCTCGTCGCTTGCA
The DNA here is from genome assembly GCA_040509705.1 of Beijerinckiaceae bacterium. Classification (GTDB taxonomy): domain Bacteria; phylum Pseudomonadota; class Alphaproteobacteria; order Rhizobiales; family Beijerinckiaceae; genus Terrirubrum. Next base: position 4,898 of record JBEVKO010000184.1, on the reverse strand, counting down.
TCGGCATTGAAAATCCGGCCGGCACGCCACGCTTCACCTTCGGCCTCACCGATCTGCTGGGCGGCATCGAGCCAATTCCGGCCCTCGTTGGCGTGTTCGCGCTCGCCGAAGTGATGCGCGCCATGGTCACGCCGCCGCCGCCTCTCGTGAAGCGGCGCAAGTTCGGCTCGATCCTGAAAGGTCAATGGGAGCTGACGAAGAAATACCCCAAGCAGCAGGTGCGCGGAAACATTGTCGGCATCATCATCGGCGTGCTTCCGGGCGCCGGCGCCGACATGGCGGCGTGGGTCAGCTACGCAATGGCGAAGCGTTTCTCGAAGGAGCCGGAGAAATTCGGAACCGGCCATCCCGAAGGACTGATCGAAGCGGGCGCGAGCAACAATGCGAGCCTCGCCTCGGGCTGGGTGCCGTCGCTTCTCTTCGGCATTCCCGGCGACACGATAACCGCCATCGCCATAGGCGTGCTCTACATGAAGGGCCTCAATCCCGGCCCGACCTTGTTCACCGAGAAAGCGTCGAGCATGTACGCGCTCTACATCATCTTCATGCTCGGCAACATCATCATGATCCCGCTCGGCATCCTGATGATCCGCTCGACGACTCTGATCCTCGGCGCGCCGCGGGCGGCGATCATGCCGGTCATCCTGATCTTCTGCGCGGTCGGCGCGTTCGCGACCGGCGGCAACAACCTCGTCGCCGTGCTCGTCGTCGCGACATTCGGCGTCATCGGATATGTTATGGAGCGCAACGGCTATCCGGTCGCGGCGTTGGTGCTCGGCATCGTCATGGGCTCGATGGTGGAGCAGAATTTCGTCACGTCGCTCATCAAGTCTGACGGCAGCATCTTGCCATTCTTCAGCCGGCCCGTCGCGTCGATCCTCGCTGCGCTGACGATCGCTGCGCTGCTTTGGCCGGCCGGCGTGTGGGCAATGCGCAAGGCGAAAGGACGGCCAGCGACGGCGTAGGCGACCGCCGCGTTCGAAACTCACCTCGTCATTCCGGGGCGCGCGAAGCGAACCCGGAACCCACTACAGCGGCGTGATGGATCCCGAATAAACGCTTCGCGGTTTTCGGGATGACGACCGCCATCGAATTTCGGTGGACGATCGGAATTTGAGTTACTCTACCCGCTGAGCGCCGTCTTCACCGCCGTGCTCGCTCTGCCGAAATCCATCCGGCCCGCATATTTGGATTTCAGTGCGCCGATCACCTTGCCCATGTCTTTCACGCTCGCGGCGCCGGTCTCCTCGATCGCCGCTTTGATCGCCGCAGCAACCTCGTCCTCGCCCATCTGCTTGGGCAGGTACGAAGCGATCACGTCGATCTCGGACTTCTCGGTCGCCGCAAGGTCAGCCCGTCCGGCCTTCTCATAGATCGCGAGCGATTCCTGCCGCTGCTTGGTCATTTTCTGCAGCACGCCGAGAATGTCCTCTTCGCTCGCCTCGGCCTTGCCGGCGCCGCGCGCCTCGACGTCCTTGTTCTTCAATTCCGACTGGATCAAGCGCACGGCGCCGAGGCGCGTCTTGTCGCCCGCCTTCATTGCTTCCTTGATCCCGTCGGCAATGCGCTGTCGCAGCATGCTCATAATCCTTCTCGTCAGGCCGGGGCGTTTAGCGGAGTTTTCCGGCGAGGGCGAGAGGCTGGCGGGGCGGCCGCTTCCATATTCCCAGCTGCATGGTCACGCACGATCCTCACGGCCGTCCTTGATGCCGCCTCGGCGTAGGACCTGTCGCCATGCACAAGAATGAGCGAAATCGCCCCTTCCGACAGCAGCCAGATCTCGCGCGCGCATTCTCGATGCCGCCTGACGCCGGCGCGGGCAAGGAGTTCCGCCAGCTGCTCCTCGAGCACTGTCTTGTGGCGGCGGGCGATTTTGCGGGCAGGATGGCCCGGCAGGTCGGCGAGTTCGATCACCAGGCGCGTGAAGCCGGAGCCGGCCCAGCGCGGCCGGTCCGACCATGCGGCAAGCTGTCTGAAGAGCCCTTCGACAATCGCCTCGGGCGATCCAGCGAGCCCGTCGCCGAAGGTGCGGAACGCATCGACGGCGAGCTGGTGCTGCGCTTCGAGCACCGCGGCCAGAAGGTGGTCCTTGCTGGCGAAGTGATAATAGAGCGTCTTCTTCGTGACGGATGCGGCGGCGGCGATCTCGTCCATGCTGACCCGACTGTAGCCGCGCCGCCGAAACAGGCGGTACGCCGCATCGAGAACTTTCTGTCGCGTCTTGTCGCCCGAGCGTGGCATCGCGCCGCCTCCCCAGAGCCGTATGTATACCGACTGGTGAATTTACTTGCACGCGCGTCCGGTCTGGAGTGAGCCGGCGCAGGCGCGATCCGTGATCGCTGCTCCGCCAAACGAGGGACCGCCGCAGATGCAAGTTCCGTCACTCCATCTCCGGTCGCTTCGCGCGCGGGCCGTGGTTCTGAAGCTGAAGCGTCCCGTCGTGGCACGCATTGCGACCATCACGGAATGGCCGCTGATCCTCATCGATCTTGCGACCGAGGAGGGGATTGTCGGACGCGGCTACCTGGAGCCCTACATCGTCAAATCGATGCGCTATCTGGTTCCGGCGCTGAACGATCTCGGCGAGATGCTGAAAGGACGCCGCGTCGCGCCGCTGGAGTTCTACGATGCGGCGCGCAGGTCGCTGCATTTCGTGGGCTATGAAGGCCTCTCGATGATCGCCGTGTCGGGCCTCGACATGGCGGCGTGGGACGCGCTGGCGAGAGCGGCGAATCTGCCGCTCTGCGCGCTGCTAGGCGGATCGGTCGGTGCGGTCCGGGCCTACAACAGCAACGGCCTCTGGCTGAAAGATCCGCAGGCGGTCGCCGCCGAAGCGATCGAGCTGCGCGATGAGGGCGGCTTCGGCGGGCTGAAGCTTCGGCTAGGCCGCGATGATCCGCGCGACGATCTCGCGACGCTCGCCGCGGTGCGCGAAGCGATCGGCGACAAGACGCAGTTGATGATCGATTTCAACCAGGGCCTCAATCTGGAGGAGGCGCTGCGACGCTGCCATCTCATCGACGATCAGGGCCTCGCCTGGATCGAGGAGCCGATCATCTACGACAACCTCGACGGCTATGCGAAGCTGACGGCGGAGTTGAAGACGCCGATCCAGATCGGCGAGAATTTCTACGGGCCGCGCGAACTCTACAAGGCGATCCAGAAAAAGGCCTGCGATCTCGTAATGCCCGACTTCATGCGGATCGGCGGCGTCACGGGCTGGATGCGGGCGGCCGCCATCGCCGGCGCGGCGGGCGTGCCGATTTCGACGCACCTCTATCCGGAGGTCGCGGCCCATGTGATGCGCGCCACCGAGACCGCGCACTGGCTCGAATGGCAAGACTGGGCCGATCCGATCCTGCAGGAGCCCTACAGGGTGAGGGAGGGGATGCTGCACATTCCTGAGAAGTCCGGCGTCGGGCTGGAATGGGACGAGGATGCGGTGGAGGCGTATCGGTGGGAGGGGTGATGAGGGCGGAATCCAGTGCGGCGGCGGTCGTCGGCAGAACTGCCCTCTCGTTGACGTTTCCTTCCGGGTCAGGTTAATCCCCCCGAAATCCCGGGACAGACAGATGACGGATCGGAACAATGCCGCCGCAGGGACGGAGGGCTGGACGGAGCCGCGCGCCACGGCCTTGCTCGTGCTCGCCGACGGAACCGTGCTGGAAGGCTTTGGCCTCGGCGCGACCGGCGAAGCGACCGGCGAGGTCTGCTTCAACACAGCCATGACCGGGTATGAGGAAATTCTCACCGATCCGTCCTATGCGCGGCAGATCGTCACGTTCACCTTCCCCCATATCGGCAATGTCGGAACCAACGAGGACGACATCGAGGCCGTGAACGCGGCGGCCCAAGCGGGCGCCATCGGCTGCGTCGTCGCGACCTCGGTCACCGATCCTTCGAACTGGCGCGCGACGCGCCGCTTCGACCTGTGGCTGAAGGCGCGCGGCATCGTCGGAATAGGCGGCGTCGACACGCGCGCCCTGACGGCGTTGATCCGCGAGAAAGGCATGCCGAATGCGGTCATCGCCCATGATCCGCACGGCGCTTTCGACGTCGATCGACTGAAGAAGGAAGCCGCCGCCTGGTCCGGCCTCGTCGGTATGGACCTCGTTCCCGACGTCACCTCGACCCAGCGTTATGAATGGAGCGAGACCGACTGGTCCTGGCCCGACGGCTATGGCGAGCGGCGCGAAGCGCGCTTCCATGTCGTCGCGCTCGACTACGGCATGAAGCGCAACATCCTGCGCCTCTTCGCGTCGCGCGGCTGCCGCATCACGGTGTTGCCGGCGACGGCGACGGCTGAAGAAATCTTCGCGCTCAATCCCGACGGCGTCTTCCTGTCCCACGGACCGGGCGATCCGGCGGCCACCGGCGTCTATGCAGCGCCGGTGATCCGGTCCGTGCTTGACCGGCGCATTCCGACCTTCGGCATCTGCCTCGGTCACCAGATGATGGCGCTTGCCATCGGCGCCTCGACGCACAAGATGCATCAGGGGCATCACGGGGCGAACCATCCGGTGAAGGAGCACGCCACCGGCAAGGTCGAGATCGTGTCGATGAACCACGGCTTCGCGGTCGATCCGAAGACGCTGCCGGCGAACGCCAGGGAGACGCACGTCTCGCTGTTCGACGGCTCGAACTGCGGACTTGCGCTCACCGACCGGCCCGCCTTCTCGGTGCAGCATCATCCCGAGGCCTCGCCCGGCCCGCGCGACAGCCACTACCTCTTCGACCGTTTCGTCGCGATGATGGACAAGGCGCGCGGCCGAAAGGCGGCGTGACGGGCTTCCTGCATGTCGTGGCGCGCGTACTGGAACGAGGATTCGCCGATCTATGTCAGCGAGCGCCACAAGATCCTGCATGATGCGCGGGTGGCGAAGGACATTGCGGCGCTG
>JBEVKO010000183.1:0-3415 GCA_040509705.1 Beijerinckiaceae bacterium | reverse complement strand
GTGCGCCATGATCAGGATCGTGCCGCCCGGCGTCTCATACATGCCGCGCGATTTCATACCGACGAAGCGGTTTTCCACCAGGTCAAGCCGGCCGATGCCGTTGGCGCGTCCGAGCTCGTTGAGCTTCGCCAGCAGCGTCGCCGGCGACATTTTCTGGCCGTCGATCGCAACGGCGTCGCCCCTTTCGAAATCGACGGTGATGATCGTCGGCGTGTCCGGCGCCTGTTCCGGATCGACGGTGCGCGAATAGACATAGTCGGGAACTTCGACGGCCGGATCCTCGAGGACTTTGCCCTCGGACGAGCAGTGCAACAGGTTGGCGTCGATCGAGAAGGGCGCCTCGCCGCGCTTGTCCTTGGCGATCGGAATCTGGTTCTCTTCGGCGAATTTCAGGAGCTGCTCGCGTGAGCGAAGGTCCCATTCGCGCCAGGGCGCAATTACGCGGATATCGGGCTTTAGCGCATAGTAGGAGAGCTCGAACCGGACCTGATCATTGCCTTTGCCCGTCGCGCCGTGACAGACGGCGTCGGCGCTGACTTTCTCGGCGATCTCGATCTGCTTCTTGGCGATCAGAGGTCGGGCGATCGAGGTTCCGAGCAAATAGAGGCCTTCATACAGCGCATTGGCGCGGAACATCGGAAAAACATAGTCGCGCACGAACTCTTCGCGCAGGTCCTCGATGAAGATGTTTTCGTCCTTGATCCCGAGGAGTTGCGCCTTCTTGCGCGCTGGTTCGAGCTCCTCTCCCTGCCCGAGATCGGCTGTGAAAGTGACCACTTCGCAACGGTAGGTGGTCTGCAGCCACTTGAGAATGATGGAGGTGTCGAGTCCGCCCGAATAGGCGAGCACGACTTTCTTCACGGCAGCGCTCATGGATGATCCGTCGAAAATACAGGCAAAATCCCCGTTCGGGGACGTGCGTTTATACGTTTCAGACCGCCTTCCGCAACTGTCCGCCCACCCCGGGCGGTGACATCGGGACGAAAACAGTGCGTAAAATGCATCGAGCTGGGGAAAATTCGCCGTTCACGCTTCGGACTCTTGTCGGCGACTCTTCGCCTATTGTAGTGATTTTTAGCCGGCCTGCGGAGTGAGGTCGCCGGCTTCCTGAGCGTCCTGCTTGGATTCAAGGTCGGGTGCGTAGCATTTGCGCTCGCGCCGCTGGTGGGGGATTCGGCTTTGGGCTTTGCGGCCTGTGACAGGAGCAACTTATGTCCTGGACTGACGAGCGTATTGAGCTTTTGAAGAAATTGTGGGGCGATGGCCTCAGTGCGAGCCAGATCGCGAGCGAGCTCGGACAGGTGACGCGCAACGCTGTGATCGGCAAGGTCCATCGTCTGGGTCTCGCCGGTCGAGCCAAGGCGTCGACCTCGAGCGTCGCACGACCGGCGCGCAAGGCGGCGCCCGCGCGCATCGGCGGAGGAGTCATCTCCCGCTCGCTGATGCGTGGCAATGCGGCGTTGAAGGTCGTTGCAGCGCCGCAGGACGAGGCCTATGCGGTCGCGATTGAGGAACTCGACGAGGATGTCGTGATCCCGATGTCGCAGCGAGTCACGATCATGGAGCTCAAGGAAGGATTGTGCCGATGGCCGATGGGCGATCCGGCGAGTCCTGACTTCCGCTATTGCGGGGCGCAGGGCGCGGGGACGGGCGGACCCTATTGCGCGTATCACTCACGCGTCGCCTACCAGCCTCCGGCCGATCGCCGGCGTCACGATCGCAGGGTCATGAGCCGCATCTGATCAGCAGGCCTCGCGGCTCTCTTCTTCGCCGCGATAGGTCTCGTCGAATGCGTATCCCGAACCGCGCACGGTGCGGATCGGATTGATTGTTCGCTCCTGGTCGAGCGCCTTTCGCAGGCGGCCGACATGCACGTCGACCGTGCGCTCATCGATTTCGGAATCCCTGCTCCACACGCCGTCGATGAGCTGTGAACGCGAATAGACGCGGCCCGGCTTCTCAATCAAAAACTCCAGCAATCGGAATTCCGTTGGGCCAAGCGCGATTTCACGACCCGAGCGCCACACCCGCTTGACCTCGCGGTCGAGTTCGATGTCGCCGGCAGCGAGCCGGTTGGCGAGGCGCCCCGGATCGGCGCGACGGAGGAGGGCGCGCACGCGCGCCACCAGCTCAGGGACAGAGAAAGGCTTCACGACATAGTCGTCCGCGCCGGTCTTCAAACCTCGGATGCGCTCGCTCTCCTCGCCGCGCGCCGTGAGCATGATGATCGGCAGGCCGCGCGTCGCCGCGCGCGTCCGGAGCCGGCGGCAGAGCTCGATGCCGGAGAGGCCGGGGAGCATCCAGTCGAGCACAAGCAGGTCAGGCGCATCCTCGCGCAGGCGCGCTTCGGCGGCCTCGCCATCGCTCTCGCTGTCCACGACGAACCCCTCGGCTTCGAGATTGTAGGTCAGCAGCTCGACCAGCGCCGGTTCGTCTTCGACAATCAGGATGTTGGCGGCCATGGCCGGTCAGGCTCCTTAGGTCTGTCTTCAGTCATCTTGATCGACGGCGATCGACACATTGGTGTTGTCGCCCTTTGGCCGTTCGGCCGTCAGCTGCTTGCCGGTGACCCAGTAGTGGATGGTTTCCGCAATATTGGTCGTGTGATCGCCGATGCGTTCGATGTTCTTGGCGCAGAACAGGAGATGGGTGCAGGAGGTGATGTTGCGCGGATCCTCCATCATGTAGGTCAGAAGCTCGCGAAACAGCGATGTGTAAAGCGCGTCGATGCCGTCGTCCCGCTTCCAGACTTCCAGCGCCGCCGGCAGATCGTTCTGGGTGTAGGCGTCCAGCACGTCCTTCAGTTGCTCCTCGACCAGTTCGGCCATGTGCTGCAAGCCGACGATCGCGCGTGGAAGCTGGATGTGCGAGGCGATGACCAGCACACGCTTGCCGACATTCTTGGCGAGGTCGCCGATACGCTCCAGGTCGCCTGCGATGCGGATCGCCGAGACGATCTCGCGCAGATCCACCGCCATGGGCTGGCGGCGGGCGATCGTGAGGATGCCCAGCTCCTCGATTTCGCGCTGCAGCGCATCGAGACGGTCGTCGCAGCGGATGACCTTCTGGGCTAGTTCGGGGTCTCTTCGGCCGAGCGCGATGATCGCGTCGTCCAGCATCTTCTCGGCGATGCCGCCCATCTCGGCGATGGCGCGCCGGAGTTCCTGCAGGTCCGTGTCGAAGGACTTGACGATGTGTTCCTGATTCATGGTTCGGGCTCCCGTCCGCGTCGCGATCTCAGCCGAACCGGCCGGTGACGTAATCCTGGGTCTGCTTCTTGTCGGGGTTCATGAAGATCTTCTGCGTTTGCGCGACTTCAATGAGCTCGCCCAGATACATGAAGGCCGTACGCTGCGAGATGCGGGCCGCCTGCTGCATGTTGTGCGTGACGATTACGATGGTGAATTCCGAGCGC
>JBEVKO010000182.1:0-7327 GCA_040509705.1 Beijerinckiaceae bacterium | reverse complement strand
TTGCCGCCTTTCGGGCGTCTCGCATCGATCATCGTGTCGGCGACATCGCAGGACGATGCGATCCCGCATGCGCGGGCGCTCGCGCGCTGCGCGCCGCGGATCGACGGCGTCCTGATCCTTGGGCCAGCCGAAGCGCCCATAGCGCTGGTGCGCGGCCGCCATCGCTATCGGCTGCTGATCAAGGCGCCGCGCGGATTCGATCTTTCCGACTACCTGCGCGAAATGATCGCCGCCGCGCCAAAACCGGTGCGCTCGACGCGCGCCGTCGTCGATGTGGACCCGCAGTCGTTTCTCTGAAAGCGTTCGCCGCCAGCCGCCCGCCTCCGCTAGGCGGACTGCGCGACGACGTCTTCCCAGCCCAACGGATATTCCGCCTCAACCAGATATGGGCCGCCCCCGGTCGAGTCGCGCGATGAGAAGAGCACGAAGCGCGGCGCCGTGAATTTGATCGTGCGAATGAGCGCGCGCGAGCCGAGCCACGCCGCGACAGCCAAGGAGTTCGATGACCTGAGCCGCGCCAGCGTGACATGCGGCGTGAATTTCCGCGTCTCGGGCGGCAGGCCGACGATGCGCGCCAGCCTTTCGTGCTCGCCCTGGATGTCGGAGAGATCGCGCGACGGCTTCACCCGGGCGATCAGAGCGCGCGGCCTGTCCCCGCCAAACGAACCAAGCGCATCGAGCGTGATCTCAAGCGGCTCACCCTGAATTTCATCGAGCGCGTTGGCGAAGTCGCGCGCCGTGGCGCCGTCGATGTCGCCGAGAAAGCGCAAGGTGACGTGGTAGTCTTCGGGCTGAATCCAGCGCGCGCCGGAAATGCCTCCCCGCAACATCGACAATTCAAATCCCACATCGGCGGGGACTTCAAATCCGGTAAACAGACGAGGCAAGGCCCGCCTCCCGCGAATCACGCCACTCGCCGTAGCTTAGCAGGATGACTTTCGTGCGACTCTGCGATCCTTCAGCGCGTCCCAATGAGATCAGGGCGGAGCCGACGCCTGACGCAACGATCAGCGCCATGCCGATTAGCGCCACGATATCAGGTCCTTCGGCGAACTTGGCGACGCCCAACAGGACGCTGAACACGGTTCTCAAGTCGTTGAACGGCGCAAAGTGTGAGTTCGGCGCCCATCGAAAGGCGAGGTAGACCGCCGGCTAGCTTCGCGCGGGCAGCGACGCAATGAAGGCTTCGACAGTCGGAAGGATGCGCTCGACGATCATTTTCACCCCTTCCGCGGTCGGATGGATTCCATCCGGAAGATTGAGGTCGCGACGCCCCGCGACGCCGTCGAGAAAGAACGGATAGAGCATCACCTTATGCCGCTCCGCCACCCGCTTGTAGAGCCCGGCGAATCGCTCGCCATATTCCTGACCAAGGTTCGGCGGCGCCAGCATGCCCGCGAGCAGAACCGGGATGCCGCGCGCTTTCAGGCGCCCGACAATCTGGTCGATGGCGCGCTCGGTGATCGCCGGGTCAAGTCCGCGCAGGGCGTCATTGGCCCCAAGTTCGACAATCACTCCGTCCGTTCCATCCGGCGCAGACCAGTCGAGGCGCTCGAGCCCGCCGCTGGCTGTGTCGCCGGAGACGCCGGCGTTGACGACCCGGATCGGCCGTCCCGCCCTGTTCAGCGCCTTTTCAAGAACGATCGCGAAACCGGCGCCGGGCGGAAGACCGTAACCGGCGGTGAGGCTGTCGCCCAGCGCCACGAGTTGCACCGGGCGGCCGCTCTGGGCCCGAACATTGCGATTTTGTAATGCGTCCGACATCGACGCCAAACCCAAACCCGCCACAATCCGCCTCGACACCGCGTTGACCACGCCATTCGCTCCCGTCACACCGAACCTCCCCACCCGCACCGGAACTGTCTATTCCTCATGTTGATGACGCCGCCCCGCTCTACGCCATCGATTCAGCTCGATGACGTCCATCTGTCGCTCGGCCGCGGCGCGTCTCGGGTTCACATCCTGAATGGAATCAGCCTGCAGATCGACCCCGGCGAGATCGTGGCGCTGGTTGGCCCCTCCGGTTCGGGAAAATCAACCCTGCTCATGACGATCGCCGGGCTGGAGCCGGTGGATTCCGGCGCGGTCGCCGTCCATGGCCAGCGCCTCGGAGCGCTCGGCGAGGATGATCTGGCGCGCTTCCGCGGCCGCAATATCGGCATCATCTTTCAAAGCTTCCACCTGATCCCGACCATGACGGCCCTTGAGAATGTCGCCGTTCCCCTGGAACTCGCGGACGACAAGGACGCGTGGGAGAAGGCCGAGCGCGAGCTCGCTCATGTCGGCTTGGGCGCCCGACTGCAACACTATCCCGCGCAGCTCTCCGGCGGCGAGCAGCAGCGCGTCGCCATCGCGCGCGCCGTCGCGCCTCATCCGCCGATCGTCATCGCCGACGAGCCGACCGGAAACCTCGATTCCTCGAACGGCGAACAGATCATCGATCTTCTTTTCTCGCTCAAGCGCGAGAGGGGCGCGACGCTCGTCATCGTAACGCACGACAACGATCTTGCGTCGAGATGCGACCGGGTGATTCGCATCCGGTCAGGCCATATCGACCATGGGCATCATGACGAGGTGCGTCATGGCGCCCTTGGCGAGGACGGCGCGTCATGAGCGAGGCTTTCGCCCCCGTCGCACGTGCGGCCGTTTCGCGAACCGGCGCGCGGTGGTCCACCATTCTCAGCATCGCGCTTCGCGATCTGCGGGGCGGGCTGCGGGGATTTCGCGTCTGCATCGCCTGCCTTGCGCTCGGCGTCGCCGCCATCACTGCAATCGGCGCATTGTCCACCAGTCTCGTCGGAGGCATGAACCGGGAAGGGCGAACCATCCTCGGCGGCGACGCCGCCTTCATCCTCGTCAATCGACCGATCGAACAGACCGAGCAGGCGCGGCTTGAACGGCTGGGACGCCTCTCATCTATTGCGACCACACGCGCCATGCTCCGTACTTCGGCGCAAGATGCGACTCTGGTCGAGTTGAAAGCCGTCGACGCTCAATATCCGACGATGGGTGAACTGCGCACCGAGCCGCCGCTTGCCCGCGGCGCGCTCGGCCGCGCGTCGGACGGCGCGTATCCTGCGATCGTCGACCCACTCGTGCTCTCGCGGCTCAATCTCGCGGTCGGCGATGAGGCGCAACTCGGCGCCGCGCGCGTGCGCATCGCGGCGACGCTGGTGAGCGAGCCCGACCAGCTCGCAACCGGCGTCGGGTTCGGCCCGCGTCTTTTGGTGTCGCAGGACGCGCTGGCAGCGTCGGGCCTCATCCTGCCAGGAAGCCTTGTCAGATGGGTCTATCGGGTCAACACGGACCCGCCGCTCGACGACCGCGGCCTCGCGGCCGCGATCGACAACGTCAAGCGGGATCTGCCGCAGGCCGGCTGGGAAATCCGCTCCCGCGGCAACGCCGCGCCGCAGGTCGCGCGCAACATCGACCGCTTCAGCCAGTTCCTTGCGATCGTCGGCCTGACCGCGCTTGTCGTCGGAGGCGTCGGCGTCGCAAACGCGGTTCGCACCTTCATCGAAGCGCGCCAGGACACCTTTGCGATCCTGAAAGCCGTCGGCGCAAGCGGCCGCGCGGTCTTCGCGCTTGCGCTCTTCGAGACGCTGGCGATTGCATCGATAGGCATCCTCATCGGCATCGCACTCGGGCTGGCGACGCCTTACGTCGTCGCCTATTTCGCGCGCGACCTCCTGCCCATCCCCCTCGATCCGAGCCCTCGACCCGGCGACGTCTGGCTGGGCCTGCTCTATGGCTACATGACCACGCTCGCTTTCGCACTCTGGCCGCTGGGGCGGGCGCACGACACGCCGGTGTCGGCGCTGTTTCGAGATCGTATCGATCCTGCGCGCCGATTTCCCCGATGGACGTATGTTGCGGCGATGGCGGCCGCGATCGCTGGGCTTATCGCTGTAGCAATCGGGTTCGCGTGGGAGCGACGCGTGGCCGTGATGACGGTGACGGCGGTGGCCGGCGTCTTCATTGCTCTGCGCATCGTAGCGACGCTGATCATGGCGGCGGCGGCGAAGCTGCCGCGCCCGCGCAACGCTGAATGGCGCCTCGCGGTCGCCAACATCCATCGTCCCGCCTCGCTGACGCCGTCGCTCGTGCTGTCGCTCGGCCTCGGCGTTTCGCTCCTCGTCGCCATCATTCAGATCGACGGCAATTTGCGGCGCGAGCTTTCGCGCACCTTGCCGGAAAGAGCGCCGTCTTTCTTCTTCCTCGACGTGCCAAACGGCGAGGCGAGCCGGTTTGACGCAGAACTGGCGAAGGCCGCGCCCGGCGCGAAATTCGAGCGCGTTCCGATGATGCGCGGCCGCATCGTGTCTCTGGCTGGCCAACGCGCTGAGGATATCAAGGCGCCGGATCAGATTTCTTGGGTGCTGGAAGGCGATCGCGGCATCACCTACGCGGCAACCCCGCCAGAAGGATCCTTGCTTGTTGAGGGACGATGGTGGGCGCCCGATCACCGCGGGGACAATCTCGTCTCCTTCGATTCCGAAATCGCCAGAGGGCTTGGACTGAAAGTCGGCGACGCCATCGTCGTCAACGTCCTCGGCCGCGAAATCACCGCCACGATCGCCAACCTGCGCAAGGTCGAATGGCGCTCGATGGGCATCAATTTCGTCATGGTGTTTTCACCAAATACCTTCGCTGGCGCTCCCCACACCCATTTGGCCACGGTCGCCTTCGACCATCCGCCGAGCCGCGTCGAGGAGGCGGGTCTGGTGCGAAGCCTCGGACAGGCTTTTCCGTCGGTGACCAGCGTGCGAGTTCGTGACGCGCTCGAGGCGATCGACAAGCTGGTCCGGCAGTTGGCGGTCGCCATCCGAGGCGCCAGCGCCATCGCCGTGATCTCGAGCCTGCTCGTTCTGGCGGGCGCCATGGCCGCCGGACAGCGCGCGCGCCAGTACGACGCTGTGATCCTGAAGACGCTCGGAGCGACGCGGGGCCGGCTGCTCAAGGCTTTTTGCATCGAGTTCGGGGTGCTTGGCGCGCTGGTCAGTGTGTTCGGCGTGATTGCGGGGTCAGTCGCCGCGCAGGTCGTTGTCACCCGCGTCATGCAACTCTCGTTTTCCTTCGAGTTGTTCGGGGCAATACTGACAGCATTCGTAGCGATAACTGTCACGATTATTCTTGGATTGGCGGGAACCTGGCGAATATTGGGAGACGACGTCGCGGCGAGACTGCGAACACTCTAAGTCTATACCACGTAGGACTACGGTAATTCGCGCGAAAATGTTAGCCAGTTCAGCCAATACAGCGATTTAACTCTGGCGGAGGGGTCAATGGAGACTTGGCGACCTCTTGTCTAGAACAAGGCGGCGCCCCATATTGTCGGCGTCTGCGCGAAGGCTCGCGCATATCTTGGAGAGGAATTCTATGGCCAACTTCGACCGCAACGCCTACCCCACTTATGGGTCGGGAATGGCTGGCGCCGGGGCTGCTGTCTACGACCAGGGCCTCCGGTCCTACATGCTCGGCATCTACAATCACATGGTGCTGGGACTCGCCATCTCGGGGCTTGTCGCCTTCGGGATGTTCATGCTCGCCACCACGACCGATCCCGCGATGGCCGTCGCACGCATGAGCAACGGTACGATGCTGACTGAGTTCGGCCGCACCCTCTACGTGTCGCCGCTCAAGTGGCTGCTGATGCTGGCGCCGCTCGCCTTCATCTTCGTCCTCAGTTGGCGGTCCGAGCGCGCGAGCTACACCTCGTTGCTGGGCATGTTCTGGGCCTTCGCGACCGTCATGGGCGTGTCCATGGCGACCATATTCATGGTGTTCACGTCCGCCTCGATCGCCAAGGTGTTCTTCATCACGGCGGCGACCTTCGGCGCGTTGTCCCTCTGGGCCTACACGACGAAGCGCAGCCTGTCCGGCTGGGGCACGTTCCTGTTCATGGGGCTCGTCGGGCTGATCATCGCCAGCATCGTGAATATCTTCATGCAGTCGTCCGCGCTGCAGTTCGCGATCAGCTGTATCGGCGTGCTCGTGTTCGCCGGCTTCACCGCCTACGACACGCAGCGCTTGAAGGAACAATATGACTACGTCGTTGGCGACGCCGTCGCGATGGGCAAGGCCTCGATCATGGGAGCGCTGAGCCTCTATCTCGACTTCATCAACCTGTTCCAGAGCCTGCTGAGCATTCTGGGCGACCGCGAATAAGCGGAGCAGACGGAAAGAAAAGCCCCGCTTCGGCGGGGCTTTTTGTTTGGGTCGGATCTCCCGCTAAGCGCCGACGAGCGTCAGCCGCCTGTCGATGGCCGCCAGCACGCGGGGCAGCTCGTGCCCACGCTTGAGGACGAGTCCCGTGGCGGCGATGACGCTGTACAGACCTTGGCGATTGCGCAGCCGCGCATCCTTCACGATCCGGTAGAGCGGCACTTCGGCCGCGCGACGGAATACGGAGAAGACCGCCGTATCTCGCGTGAAATCGATGGCGTAGTCGCGCCACTCCCCGGCCGCCACCATGCGTCCGTAGAGGTCGAGGATCTGGTTGAGTTCGCGACGGTCGAACGCGGTTGTTTGCATGGCCCTCTGCGCCGGAAGCATGACGACCGCGCCTGAATGGCTGGGCTCGGCGCTATCCCCGCTCGAATGATCCATCATGCCATAGAAACCATATGTTGTTGATCGCGCTTATGATGCGTCGTCGGATTGCGGCCGGCAACCCCGCGATAGTGGACTGAATGCGCCAGTTCATTACACATATGTACACGGTGGCTTGGTTCATTCATCACATTTTCGCCCTGATCGGGCCAAATCACAGCCCCATGTGGAGGTAATATCCCGATCGTTGCCTCGACGGCCCGGCTGCATCCTGACCTGGATAGTCAGCCCCCCAGCCCCCCGGGCGGGATGTTTGCCGGGCCACTCGATCAAGACCCTCCAAGGCCGGCTCTGCCGGCCGCTTTTTTTGGCCAGATCACCGCGCCTGCGCGTGATAGGGCAGGTTTGGCCTCATATCCACGGCCGAAGCCATTCGGTTCGACATGTTGTAGAACGAGGCGACCGCCGCAACATCCCAGATGTCGCGGTCGCTGAACCCGGCCCGGCGGAGCGCCCGGCGATCCTCTTCCTCGACAGCGTGGCTTTCGCGCGTGATCTTAACCGTAAAGTCCAGCATGGCCCGGTGCCGCAGCGAGAGATCCGCGGCGCGGTAGTTCATGACCAGGATCTCGCCGAGGACCGGATCTCCCGACAGTTGCCGGACCGCCGCGCCGTGGGCGGCAAGGCAATAGAAGCACCTGTTTTCGGCCGACACGGCGACAGCGATCATCTCGCGCTCGAGCTTCGAGAGCCCCGAAGGCGCCAGCATCAGGTC
>JBEVKO010000181.1:0-3133 GCA_040509705.1 Beijerinckiaceae bacterium | reverse complement strand
GTCGCCTTCTCCCATCGCGGCTTTGCGCCGTCGGATCCCACTCAAGGCGCGCCGGATCCGAACGACTATGCGGACGATCTTGCGGCGTTGCTCGATCATCTTGCGATCGATCGCGCCGTCGTCGTCGGCCAGTCGATGGGCGGCTGGACCACGGTCGAATTCGGGCTGAAGCATCCGCAGCGGCTCGCCGGCGCCGTCCTCGCATGCACCACGGGATCGATCGACTTCGCAAAGATCAGTCACCCTGCGCTCGACGCTCTTCCCGACTGGCAGGCCTCCTCGCGCAAGCAGGCCGAAGCGTTTCGCCACGCCGACATTCATGTCGCGTGCGGAAGCCGGATGGCGCAGGAGAATCCGGCGCTGCATGAGCTCTACAAAGAGATCGACCGGCTCAATGCGCGGCTCGACAAGGAGGCGATCCTCAACCGGCTGTTCGCCATGCGGTCGCGGCCGCTTGCGGATCTCGATCGCATTCCCGCGCACAAGCTCTTCATCGCCGGCGGCGAGGACATCGTCATTCCAGCCTGCGGGGTGGAGGCCGTCGCGCGGTCCGCGGCGAATGCGCGCTTCGTCCGGGTCGATGACGCCGGGCACTCGGTCTATTTCGAGCGCGCCGCACGCTTCAACGATGCGGTCGACTCGTTTCTGCATGCGATCGCCTACGCCTGACGAAGATCGCGCCCCCCAGGGCGTTTACCTTCGATCAACCCCGGCGTCCGATACTCCGGCTTCACGCGGTAGAGTGGCGTTTGCGGTATGCGTCGATCGCGTCGTCGGCTCCGTTGGCCATTCTTAGCGCTCGCGTCCTGGTGGATCGGGGGCGACCTGGTTCTTTCGTCCCCCGCGAGCGCCGATTCCGACGTTCGCCTGGGCGTCGCAAGCCTGGCGTCCGACTGGCCGCTGGCGCGGCGCGCGGCGACGCTCGACACCACCCGCAAGGCGCTCAGCCCGCATGACGATCTCGACCCGCAGCCGGATCTCAAGCAGGCTCACGATCAGTTTCCGGTCGTCGACCGCACGCTGAAGGGCGACATCCTCCTGAAGTTGCGGCCGTCGATCAGCTGGGTTCCCGGTCGGGGTGCGGCGCGCCAAGGCGCGAGCGCCTTGCAACATTCTTGCTTCACTCTACGCGGCGGCGCATGACAGGCGGCAGGCCGTCCGCGCCCGAGGCAACGGATTGATTTCCCGCGAACAACTCGACGCCATCGCCATCTGGTCGCGCGATCTGACGGACGAGGAGCGCGAGCGCGCCCGCCGCGGCATCTTCGAGCGGAATTACGCGAAGGGCAGCTACATCTGCCACCGCGGCGACCGCCTGGACTATTGGGCTTGCGTCGTCACCGGGCTGGTGCGCCTCGGCTCGATGTCGGCGCAAGGCAAGACGGTGACGCTCGCCGGCCTCGGGCCGACCGACTGGTTCGGCGAAGGCTCCATGATCAAGGACGAGCCGCGCAAGTACGATCTCTATGCGATGCGCGACACCAGGCTTGCGATGATGGACCGCAAGACCTTCAACTGGCTGTTCGAAACCAGCGTCGGCCTCAACCGCTACCTGGTGCGCCAATTCAACGAACGGCTCGGCCAGTTCATCGGCCAGGTCGAGCGCGACCGCATGCTCGGCCCGATCGGCAGGCTGGCGCGGTCGCTGCTGCAGATCACAACCCCGTCATTTTCGGTTCGCCACGACGGACCCGTCGATATCACTCAGGAGGAACTCGGCTTGCTCGCCGGCATCTCGCGCCAGGCCGCGAACAAGGCGCTGCGCGATCTGGAAGGCCGCGGCATCGTTCGGGTCGAGCATTCGGGCGTACTGATTCTCGATCGCGAGAGGCTCGCGACTTTCGAGGACTGACCAGGACAGGGCTGCACAGCCGGGCCGGCGCGCGCCTCAAACAAGGGGCCGAACCTTGTGAAGCGGCCGCAAGCGGGCCAGAATAAGATGCAATGGGCGTCCCGTCTGTCAAGGGAAGGCTTGCCGGGTTGAGGGATCCCGGCTCAAACACAGGCGACAATGGCCGGGAATCCGGCCCAACAAGAACAGTCCGCGATCGCGCGGCGAGAGGAGGAACAAGTGACGATGACGGCCGCTGCCGCGGATGCCGACACGTTTCCGAAGCTGATCGCGCGCAACGCTCGCACGCGCGGAGAGCGGCCGGCGTTCAGGCTGAAGGATCTCGGCATCTGGCAGCAATGGACCTGGGCCGAGGTTCACGAGACGACCCGCGCCTTCGCGCTCGGGCTGGCCAAGCTTGGTCTCGCGCCGGGAGACAAGGTCGCAATCATCGGCGTCAACCGGCCGCGGCTCTACATGGCGATGGCGGCCGCGCAATCGCTCGGCGCTGTTCCGGTGCCGGTCTATTCCGACTCTGTCGCGGACGAGATGGCCTATGTGCTTGAGCACGCCGAAGCCGTCATGGCGGTGGTGCAGGACCAGGAGCAGGTCGACAAGATCCTTTCCGTCGCGGAGCGAACCCCGCGGCTCAAGCACGCGCTTTATGACGAGACGCGCGGCCTGCGCGACTATGATCACACCCACCTTCATCCGATCGACAAGGTGATTGCGGACGGGCAGGCGGTCGCGCAGAAAGATTCCGCGGCTGTCGCCCGTCTCGACGCCTCGATCGCGGGCGGCAAGGGCTCGGACCTTTCCGTGATCCTCTACACCTCAGGCACCACCGGGCGGCCCAAGGGAGTGATGCTCACCTTCGACAATCTGATCGCTGGCTCGGTAATCGGCATCGAATTCGACGGGCTCAAAGACACCGACGAAATCATCGCCTATCTGCCGATGGCGTGGGTCGGCGACCATGTGTTTTCCTACACCCAGGCGATCATCGCCGGATATTGTGTGAACTGCCCGGAGGGCGCCGACACCGTCGTCGACGATCGCCGCGAGATTGGCACGACCTACGCCTTCGCGCCGCCGCGCGTTTTCGAAACGATGCTGACGCTCACGATGGTGCGCATGGAAGACGCGGGCCGCGTGAAGCGCGCCATGTTCGACTACTTCATCGGCGTCGCGAAGAAATATGGCGAGAAAATACTGAACAAGGAGCCGGTTCCTCTGCAGGGCCGGCTGCTCTACGCCCTCGGCGACTTCTTCGTCTATGCGCCGCTGCGCAACCGCTTCGGC
>JBEVKO010000180.1:0-8688 GCA_040509705.1 Beijerinckiaceae bacterium | reverse complement strand
AATCATCCGGTATTTTCCCATGCTGGCCCGCTTCGGATCGATGTTGGGTCGGAACTCGCTCTATGTGTTCTGTGTTGGTTCTCTCCTGAGCCTTGCGGGACAACTGGTGCGGGTGGCGTTCCCGGTCAGTCTGACCCTCGATCTGATGGTTGGTCTGGCGGGCGTAACACTGATGTGGATGACGGCATGGTTTTCGGAAGCGCGCGACCGGTTGCAAAAATGATGGCGGCGGGCCTCGCCTGGGCAGCGCTGCTGCCCGCGCCGATTTCCGCTACGGAAGTCGACAGTCCCTGCCAGGCGCCTACCCAGACCGTCGCGAACAGCGCCCCGCTTCCTCATCTCGAGCAGTTGCTCCGCGCCAAGAAGCCGGTCCGCGTGCTGGCGATCGGATCCTCATCGACCGTCGGCGTGGGCGCGTCCTCTCCGACCGCGAACTATCCGTCCCGGCTGGGCGTCGAACTCGGAAAGACCTTCAAGGATCTCCGGTTGGTCATGATCAATCGCGGAGTTTCGGGCGAGATCGCCGAGACGACGGCGGAACGCATCCGGCGCGAAGTTCCTCTGACCAAGCCTGATCTGGTCCTGTGGCAGGTCGGAACAAACGATGCGCTCTCGCGCATTCCGGTGAGCGATTTCTCTGAGACGGTGAGCCGCACGCTGAAGTGGCTGAAGAAAATGGATGTCGAGGTCGTCGTTGTCGGCATGCAATTTACGAAGCCGCTGTCCCGCGACGCCCACTACAAGCTTCTGAAAGATGCGCTGAAGCAGGTGGCGCAAGAGGAGAATGTGCCACTGATAAAGCGCTACGAAGCCATGCAGCATATCGATCAGGCGCGCGCGAAGCTGTCGCTGATGTCGTCGGACGAGCTGCACCTGAATGATCTCGGCTATCGCTGCATGGCGGAGCATGTGGCGAGCGGCATCATGACGAGCGTTTCGCCCGGCGATCAGGCGAAGCCTGCCGCGGTTTCGAGCGCACCCGCGCAATGAGGCGCCCGGCGCAGCCTGCGCCGGAAATCCCCGGATTGATTGGCGCTCCCGACGTTATTCCCGCGCATACGATTGGGGCGACAGTCGCATCAACTCTGCTAGCCGACGGCGACGGCTTTGAAACTCGGCCCGTCGCCTCGCTCACCGTCGATTTCGACGGCGTCGCCGGCGATCGCCATCGCGGCGCGACGCGCTTCGCAGGAGCGCGCGAGCCGTGGTTCCCGCGGGGCGTAGTGATGCGCAACGAGCGCCAAGTCACCATCGTCGCCTCGGACGAACTGGCCGACATCGCGGCCGCCCTCGCCCTTCCTGAAATTCGCCCCGAGTGGCTCGGAGCCAATCTTGTTCTCCGGAACGCACCGCGCCTTTCGTGGATTCCTGCCGGCGCGCGAATTTTCTTCGACGGCGGCGCGGTTTTGGCGATCGAGGGACAGAATGCGCCCTGCCTGGCCGCCGGAGCGGCGATTGGCCGTCATCATCCTGAACGAACAGACATCGCGCTCTCGTTTCCAAAGGTTGCGAGGCGCCTGCGAGGGCTGATTGGTTCCGTCGAGGTGCCGGGCGTCATCGTCGCGGGAAGCGCGGCGACGGTGCGGGTGAGGGAGCAGTGGATCTATCGCTGAGTCGACAGCCGGCCCGGCGCTTGGCAGGACCTTACGGCATCGGCTAGATGGGCCATGAAGCACGATCCGTTGACGGGACGCGCCGCGAATCTGACGCCAGAGGAAGCGGTTGCGGCGCTTGAAAAGCACTATGAGGATGCGACCCGCTCGCTGCGCGACGCGCTCGACCGATTCCTGAGCACCCATGAGCCTCCAAGCCCCGCCGAACGGGCGAGCTATCGCTATCCGGAACTGAGGGTCGAGTATCGTCCCGATGGCGTGACGCCCATCAGCCGACGCGCCTACGCCAAATTTCCTGCGCCAGGCGTGTATGCGACAACAGTGACGCATCCCGCGGCGTATCGCCACTACCTCCTCGAACAGCTCAGGCCGCTGGTGGAAGAGTATGGCGCGACCATTTCGGTCGGCCCGTCGCAACTCGAAATTCCCTATCCCTACGTCTTCGAACGCGGCGACGAGCTGGGGCGCGGCGGAGTTTCGGCCCTCCAACTCGCGCGATTCTTCCCGACGCCCGATCTCTCCGCCGTCGGCGATGAAGTCGCCGACAGTTTGTGGGAACAGCAAGAGACCCAGCCGCGTCCGCTCGCCCTGTTCGACGCCGTGCGCGTGGACTTCTCCCTGCGCCGCCTCGTCCACTACACCGGCGCAGACTGGCAGGCCGTGCAGCCATGGATCCTGCTGACGAACTATCACCGCTACGTCGATCAGTTCATCGCCTGGGGATTGCAGCAACTCAGCGAAGAGAACGCCTTCGACAGCATGGTTCTTCCCGGCAATATCGAAATCAAACGCGGCATGCCGGCCGAGGAAGCCGGGGCGCTGGCTGCGACCTCGCTGTGGCATCGCTATCAGATGCCGGCCTATCATCTCTGCGCGCCTGGCGGCGGCGTGACGCTCGTCAACATCGGCGTCGGCCCAGCCAACGCCAAGACGATGACCGACCACCTCGCGGTCTTGCGCCCGCATTGCTGGCTGATGGTCGGTCATTGCGGCGGGCTGCGGCAGGCGCAACAGATCGGCGACTATGTGCTCGCCCACGCCTATCTGCGCGAGGATCACATCCTTGACGACATCGTGCCGCCGGCGATTCCGGTTCCGGCGCTTGCGGAAGTCCAGGTCGCGCTTCAGGACGCCGCGAGGCTGGTCACGGGCGATTCAGGCGAGACGCTGAAGCAGCGTCTGCGCACCGGCACTGTCGTCACCTATGATGATCGAAACTGGGAGCTGCGCTGGAGCCAGGAGCGGCGGCGCATCAATCTCTCGCGCGCCATCGCGGTCGACATGGAGTCAGGCACCATCGCCGCACAAGGCTACAGGTTCCGAGTTCCCTACGGCACTTTGCTCTGCGTTTCCGACAAGCCGTTGCATGGCGAGATCAAGCTCCCCGGCGCCGCCAACGCCTTTTACGACAGGGCGGTCGGCCAGCATCTCGATATCGGGCTGAAGGCGATCGAGCTTTTGAAGACACGCCGCAGCGAACTCCATTCGCGCAAATTGCGCGCATTCGACGAGCCGCCTTTCAGGTGACGCCGTCTGGGCCGCGCATCGCTGTGCGAATCGGGCTGGACACATCGCTCACATCGCGTAGCCTCCCTCGGGGCAGAGCCGGCCGCCATGACGTCGTCACCGAGAACCGGCGCCCCACAGGGGAGACACGACCATGCAGCGCCGCACGACGCTCGCCTCAATTCTTTTCGCCTGCGCCGCGCTTTCGTCCGGCGCAGCATTTCCCCAGGATTATCCGAACAAGCCGGTGACGCTGATCGTGCCGTGGCCGGCCGGAGGCTCATCCGACATCGTGATCCGCGCCATCGGCGATGGAGCGGCCAAGCATCTCGGCCAACCCGTCGTCGTCGACAATAAGCCCGGCGCCGCCGGAACGCTCGGTCCGGCGGCCATGGCGGCGACCGGAAAGCCCGACGGCTACACCCTCTCGCAGACGCCGATCAGCATCATCCGCATCCCGATCATGCAGAAGGCGAGCTTCGATCCGTTGCGGGACTTCTCCTACATCTCGCAACTCGCCGGCTATACCTTCGGCGTCACGGTGAAGGCGGACGCGCCCTACAAGAGCTGGGGCGACGTGGTGAAATTTGCGAAGGAGAATCCCGGAAAGGTCACCTACGGAACGCCCGGCGCAGGCACGTCGCTCCATATCGGCATGGAGCAGATAGCGGCGAAGGACGGCATTAAGCTGACGCATGTGCCGTTCCGCGGCACGGCCGAAACCAACGCAGCCGTGCTCGGCGGACATACCGTTCTGCAGGTTGACTCAAGCGGCTGGCGCCCGCTCGTCGACGCCGGACAATTGCGGCTTCTGATGATCTGGACGGCCGAACGCAGCAAATTGTGGCCGGACGCGCCGACGATGAAAGAGCTTGGCTATCCGTTCGTCTTCGACAGCCCGTTCGGAGTCGCCGGGCCCAAAGGCATGGATCCGGCGATCGTCGCGAAGCTCGATGCGGCCTTCAAGAAGGCTGTCGAGGACCCGGCGGTGGTCGATGTGATGCGCAAGTACGACATGCTTCCGCGCTACCTGCCGACTGCCGACTACCGGAAGGAAATCGAAGCGACGGCGAAGCAGGAAACCGCGGCGCTCACTGCGATCGGGCTCGCGAAAAAAGACTGACCGACGCGCCGCATTGCGCCGATGATCCGGAGCGCGGAATTCTGGGGCGGCCTGTTCTGGCTCGCACTGGGCGCGTTTCTTGCGTGGCAAGGCCGCGATCTCGGACTCGGCCGGCTCAACGATCCGGGTTCGGGATTCGCGCTGCTATGGATCGGCGCAATCATGATGGCGCTCGCCTCGGCCGTCATTCTTGGCGCGTTCCGTCATCCGGGCCAGAGCGTCGCCTCGCTCTGGACGGAGACGCGGTGGCGAAAACTTGCGCTCGTCGTTGCGCTGCTGCTGGGATTTGCGCTGGCCTTCGAACGCATTGGCTTTGTCCCGGGCGCTGTTGCGCTGCTTCTGGCGCTCATGCTGCTGGTTGATCCGGTCGATCCGAGGAAGGCCGTTCCCCTCGCAGTCAGCGCGCCAATCGCGATCTGGTTCGTCGTTACGAAACTTCTGAAGATCCAGCTGCCTGTCGGGACGCTCTGGTAGGCATGGATATCCTGCAAAATCTCGCGCTGGGCTTCGGCGTCGCGCTCGATCCGGTGAACCTGCTCGCCTGTTTCGTCGGCGTGTTCGTTGGCACGCTCGTTGGCGTCCTGCCGGGCATCGGACCGGTTTCGGCGATGGCGCTGCTGCTGCCGGTGACGCTGTCGGGATCGCCGCAGGCCGGCATCATCATGATGGCCGGCATCTACTACGGTTCGATGTATGGTGGATCGACGACCTCGATCCTCGTCAATATTCCGGGGGAAGCCTCGTCCGTCGTGACTTGCCTCGATGGTCACGAAATGGCCAAGCAGGGGCGCGCGGGTCCCGCACTCGGCATGGCGGCGATGAGTTCGTTCATCGCCGGGACAGTAGCGATCGTCTTGTTGATGCTCATCGCGCCAGTGCTGGCGCGGTTCGCCGTCGCCTTCGGCCCGCCGGAATATTTCAGCCTGATGGTTCTCGGCCTCACGCTCCTCGGATTCATGTCGCAGGGGTCGATGGCGAAAGCGATGATCATGGCGCTGGCCGGCGTCGCGCTCGGGCTCGTGGGCATCGACCAGATCAACGCGACCGCGCGCCTGACCTTCGACCGGCTGGAGTTGCTGGACGGCGTCGGGCTCATTCCCGTCGTGATGGGTTTGTTCGGCGTGGCGGAGATTCTGAGCAATCTCGAGCATGTCGTCCGGCGCGAGATTGTCGCGACGCAGATCGACGGGTTGTGGCCCGGCGCGAAGGACTGGGCGGCCAGCAAATGGGCGCTTGTGCGCGGGACCGTGCTCGGCTTTTTTCTCGGCCTTTTGCCGGGCGGCGGCGCTGTCATCGCCTCTTTCGCATCCTATGCGCTTGAGAAAAGGCTCTCGGCCAATCCCCACCGCTTCGGCAAAGGCGCCATCGAAGGCGTGGCGGGACCCGAGGCCGCCAACAACGCCGCGGCGGGTGGGGCCTTCATACCCCTGTTGACGCTCGGCATTCCGCCGAATGTGGTGATGGCCCTGCTGCTCGGCGCCTTCATCGTTCACGGGTTGCAGCCGGGGCCGCTGCTGATGACGCAGAATCCCGCGATGTTCTGGGGCGTTGTCGCCAGCATGTATATCGGCAATCTGATGCTGCTGGTGCTCAACCTGCCGCTGATCGGGCTGTGGGTGCAGGTGTTGCGTGCGCCCTACAACATCCTCTTCCCGATGATCCTGCTGTTCTGCATCGTCGGCGTCTTCTGCTCCGGCAATTCCGCTTTCGACGTGGTTGTGATGATCGTCTTCGGCGTTCTTGGCTATCTATTCCGCAAGTTCGGATATGAGGCCGCGCCATTGGTGCTGGCCTTCGTTCTGGGTCCAATGCTCGAGAACAATCTCCGCAAATCGCTGATTCTCAGCCAGGGCGACTTCGCAATACTCGTCGCACGCCCGATCTCGGCGATCTGCCTTGCCCTGGCCCTGCTCGCGATTGTCGGCGCGTGCGCTCCGGCGCTGGGGCGAGGCCGGAAGGCGGTGGCGGCCGGGGCCTGATTTCCGAATCGCGAAATGTCAGGCGAGGTTGAGCACGAAGTCGAATCGCCCGACCTTTCCGTCCGACGCGGCTTCAACACGCATCAGCAAACGCCGGTCGAAGATGCCGTCGCGCCGGTTGGCCGATTCGTCGGGAAAGTAGAGTTGCGTCGTCAGAACGCGACCGCCCGGCGCTTGCGCCTTCACATGATAGTGGCGTGTGCGGCCGGGATAGACGCCGGGCGTGATCGTGTCGAAAACATATCGTCCCCGCGCATCGCTGAACTGATGGCCGCGGAGCCGGTATCCCTGATTGTCGTAGGCGCCTTGCGCATCGGCGTGCCACAGTTCGACGAGCGCGCGCGGAATTGGACGACAGCGCCGGTCCACGACGAAGCCGACGAGCGAGAACGGTTCGCCCTGCGCATCGCCGCGGAAGTCGCGCTTCTCCGGCGTCGCCGGCTTGAAGTACGGTCCTTCGGTTTGCGCGAGCGTCGGCGCATCGTCAGGGCCGCATGATGGCGTAGCGGGCAGCGCTTGCGCCATCGCATCGTCCGATGCCGAACAAAGCAGAATATTCGCGCCGACCGATGTCGCCGCGATCCAGCGGCCCACAATCGTGCGGCGGCTTGCAAGGTCCTGCGTCATGGCGTCCTCCGCGATGCGGGGATCATACCGCGCCGAACCGCACGCTCAGATCACGCTTGCGTGCGCATCAGTTCGTCATTCCGCGGACGGCGGCCCGAACGACCTTGTCGACTGCGGGCAGAATCTGTTCGCGGGTCAGCAGCCCGACGCGATCCTGCAGACCGAGATTGACGATGCCGTGAACCGAGGCCCAGAGAGCCCGCGCCGCAAGCGCTCGCTCTTGCGGCGGCATTTGCGTTGCGGCGCTGGCGAAGGTCGCTCCAAGCAGATCGAAGAGGTCGGCCGTCATCTTCTCGAATGACTCGGGAAACTCGCGGGTCGGTGGGGCGCGATGAGTGAAAAGCGCATCGAACCGGCGCGGATGCGCAAGGGCGTATTGCGCGTAGGCCTCCCCGAGCGCCAGAAGCCGATCGGCGGCAGGCGCGCCGAGACCGATTTCGGCGAGCGCGCCCTCGCACGCGGCCATGATTTCGCGCATGGTTTCCTCGTTTGCGGCGAAAATCACGCCGTCGAGGTCGCCAAAGAGATTGTAGACCGTGCCGACCGCGCAAGTTCCGCGCTCGGCCAGGCGTCTCGCCTGAAGGCCGGCTAAACCATCCTTTTCCAATATGCCGGCAGCCAGGCGGGTCATATCCGCCCGTTGACGGGACCGCCGGTCCAAACCGACCGCATTCGCGTCGCCTTGCAGGTCGTCCGCCGTCATGATCGCGCTCTCTTCCTCCCCCGCCGCCTCCAGAATCAACTATTGAATATTGTTCAAGCCTGGTTTATAGCCTTATTGAGCAATGTTCAAGGCTTTGCATCCCTGAACAGTGTTCGTAGATCGGAGACCAACCATGCTCAAGATCGTTCTTTCCCTTCTGCTCGACTGGTGCGCCTACCGCCGCGCCATTGGCGGCTACGCCGGGTCTCAATGGGGCCTGGTCTCGACCTGGCCTATCCATTCAAACCGCGGCGAGGTCGCCGGAGAAGCTGCCTAGGCGTCCGACGCTGCTTCCAAAAGCGCCTGAGGGATAGAATCCGTCGACGCGAAATAGGGCTTCAGATCAATCAGAGGCGTGCCGTCGAGGCAATCGAGACCCAGAACCGTCAACCGCACGCCCTCGACATCGATCAGCCGAACCGCAGCCATCGCCACCGGATTTGGCCGCACCGGCGATCTGAGCGCGAAGACCCCGCGCGGCGCGTCCAAATGGCCCGGTGCCTGAACGATGAGGTCCCGTCGCGCGCGATCCATCCAATAGAGCGCCCACAGATGAGTGTGCTTCGTTATCTCCAACAGTCCGCGGACAAGCCGCGCATCAAGTTCGATGGTGCAATGAGCCGCCTCGCCAAGCGCCGCAGCTTCTCGACTATTCTTCGGACAGTCGGCGCGGGATGTCCATGGCGTCCGGATCCGGCCGATGAAAACGATGTGAGCGTCATAGGCCGACGGCGTATCGATGCGCTCCTCTCCCGGCCTCATGTTGTCGTCGCTTTGGATCACAATCGCATCCTTGCACGTCATGCGCCGGAATGGCATCCGGCGCATCTCCCAGGCTCATCTCACGCACAATGTCCCTCGCCTGCAGCATAAAGGACATCGCTCCGCGATTTCCGCACGCGCGGATCGCGTTCGTTCTGGTCAGCGGCCTCGCCATAGCCGACGACAGAACGCATGAACTGGATGATCTGATCCGCGCGAGGGAAGAAGCGTGCCGGGCGCGCTGGCGCGAAACAGAGCTCTCCCAACTCCCTGGCGTGGCGGCCTGGCGCGAAGCCTACCAGGGGTTTGGAATCCGAAAGACGAGCTACCGCTCCTCGGGGGAGCGTCTCGTGAAGCGCGTCCGAGCGGGCGAAC
>JBEVKO010000179.1:0-3125 GCA_040509705.1 Beijerinckiaceae bacterium | reverse complement strand
ATCCTCCCGGTGAATTTCGATCAGCTTCAGAGGCGACTGTTGCTCTGAGCTAAGCGATGCGTTGACCGCCGCCTGCGCCGCCTTCACGAGCGACGACTTTCCCATCCCTCTCGCGCCCCACAGAAGGGCGTTGTTGGCGGGAAGGCCGCGCGCGAACCTTTGTGTATTCTCCATGAGTTGATCGCGTACGCGGTCGATGCCCTTGAGCAGAGGTAGGTCAACCCGGTTGACCTTGGGCACTGGCTGGAGACGGGGAGGCGAAGGACTCCATACAAAGGCGTCGGCGGCGCTGATGTCGACCTGGACGGGGGAAGGCGGCGCCGCGCGCTCCAGCGCGGCGGCGATTCGGGCCAACAAGTCGCGGGCGTCTTTGTCCAGGGTCATTCCGAGATGTCCGATCCGGCTGGGGCGGGCCGGGCGAGCCTTAACGCCCGTCCAGGGCCGCTCCGTCAATATGGCGGGTGAAAGGGATCAGGACGCAGCAGAAGTCCAGTGCGCGCGCCATCAGATGGCCAACGGCGGTCGAACCGATTCGAAAAACAATAAAATGGGCTGCTCGCGGAGGCGCTGCTTTTCGTTGCTTTCGCGCGACCCGTGGCTATAGTCCGCGCGATTTTGCGCCGGGCCGGCCCTGATAGCCGGCTGTCCGGCGCCTTTACGCTTGAGGAGCCTTCTTCGTGTTTACTCCCGCCTTCGCACAGACGGCCGGCGCCCCGGGCGCCGATATTTTCGTCCAGCTCATGCCGTTCGTGCTGATTTTCGTCATCATGTACTTCCTGATTATCCGGCCGCAGCAGAAGCGGGCCAAGGATCATCGGGAAATGATCGCCAATGTGCGTCGCGGGGACACCATCGTCATGTCGGGCGGCCTGATCGGCAAGGTCACCAAGGTCGTGGATGACAATGAACTCGAAGTTGAAATCGCCGACGGCGTCAAAGTGCGCGCCGCCCGCGGCATGATCGCCGACGTGCGCGCCAAGGGCGAGCCGGTCAAGGCGTAGACGCCGGCCGGACGAAGGGACGAACAGGCAATGCTGCGTTTTTCGCCGCTCAAGATCGCCAGCGTGGCGCTGCTCGCACTCGCATCGATTCTTTATTCGTGGCCGAACCTCTGGAGCAAGGAAACGCGGGACGCGATCCGGTCGAAGATCCCGGGGTTCATTCCAAGCTTCATCGTGCCGCATTTGGCGATGCCGCTTGGCCTCGATCTCCAGGGCGGAGCGCATCTCCTCTTCGAACTCGATTCGCAGTCGATCATTCGTCAGGCGGCGGAGCAGCTGCGAAACGATGTGC
Organism: Beijerinckiaceae bacterium; assembly: GCA_040509705.1. Classification (GTDB taxonomy): domain Bacteria; phylum Pseudomonadota; class Alphaproteobacteria; order Rhizobiales; family Beijerinckiaceae; genus Terrirubrum. The sequence continues at coordinate 1,832 of JBEVKO010000179.1, read as the reverse complement.
GTGAGATTTTCCGCCGCGAAGGCGTTGCGCTCGGCGGAGGCATCGCAATGCAGCCGCGCGGCGTGTCGTTCCGCATCCCCGACGCCAATAATCGCGCGAAGATTTTGCCCAAGCTGCGCGAGCTCATTCAACCGACGATGAATCCACTGATGGGCACGGTGGGCGGGTCCTCCTACACGCTGACCGAAGGTGAGGGCGGCGCGTTCCAGATCGCCATCACGGATGTCGGCGTCAATGAGAAGATCGGCAATGCGATAGGCCGGTCGATCGAGGTCATCCGCAAGCGCATCGATCCTAGCGGAGTCACCGAGCCGAATATCCAGCGGCAGGGCTTCGACCGGGTGCTGGTCCAGGTTCCTGGCGTCACTGACGCGCAGAACATCATCGATCTCGTCGGCTCGACCGCGGAGCTGGAGTTTCGCTTCGTCGCCGAACCAGGCCTGTCGAGCGACCAGACCGAAACCGTCGCCTATCCCGAAGGAGGGCAGGGCGCGACCATCACCATCGAGCGCAATGTCATCGTCAAAGGCGAGAGCCTGATCGATGCGTCGGCCGCACCGGACAGCCAGCGCGGCGGCTGGCTGATCAATTTCAAGTTCGACATCAAGGGCGCGCGCGCTTTCGGCGAGGCGACGACCAAGGGCCTCTATCGCAGGCTCGCCATCGTCATGATCGACAAGAAGCCGGGCGGCATTGTGGAAAAGCGGGTGATCTCCGCCCCAACGGTTCAGTCCCCCATCACGGGCGGCTCCGGCCAGATCACCGGAAACTTCTCCGCGGAAGCGGCCAACAACCTCGCCATTCAGCTTCGCTCGGGCGCGCTGCCTGTCGCGCTGACGGTGGTCGAGCAGCGCGTCGTCGGGCCGGGGCTCGGTCAGGACTCGATCGACGCGGGCAAGAAGGCGGCCTATGTCGCCGGCGTTCTCGTCTGTCTCTACATGCTCGTCAGTTACGGCGTGTTCGGCATCATCGCCAATCTCGCGCTGGTGGTTCACGTGCTGCTGATCATTGCGCTGATGTCGCTGATCGGCGCCACGCTGACGTTGCCGGGCATCGCAGGCATCGTGCTGACGATCGGCACGGCGGTGGACTGCAACGTGCTGATCTATGAGCGCATCCGCGAGGAGGCGAAGCTCGGGCGCACGATCGTTTCGGCAATCGAGGCCGGATTCAACCGCGCCTTTGCGACCATCATCGATTCGAACTCCACCATGGCGATAGCCGCGCTGATCCTGATGATAATGGGCACCGGCCCGGTGCGCGGCTTTGCGGTGGTGTTCCTTCTCGGCATTCTCACCACCGTCGTCACCGCCGTGACCATGACGCGGATGATGATCGCGGTCTGGTACTGGTGGGCGCGCCCCAAGGCGATTCCATTCTGAGCCCGCGCGGAGGACACTGACATGAAGCTTCTGCGCCTTGTGCCGGACAACATGAATTTCGACTTCGTGCGGTTTCGCCGGGTCAGCTTTCCGTTTTCCGCGACGCTCTCCGTCATTATCGTCGCGCTCTTCCTGTGGCACGGCCTGCATCTCGGGATCGACTTTACGGGGGGCACGCTGGTTGAGGTGCAGGCGAAATCCGGCAAGGCCGACGCCGGCGCCGTGCGCCAGCTTGCGCAGGGACTGAACATCGGCGACGTCGAGGTCCAGGAATTCGGGACCGCGGGCGGCGTGTCGCTCCGCTTTCCGTTGCAGCCCGGCGGGGACGCGGCGCAGAACGCCTTGGTGGCGAAGGCGCGCGCCGCGCTCGACAAAGACTATGAATTCCAGCGCGTCGAAACCGTCGGTCCGCGCGTCTCCGGCGAGCTCGTTCAGTATGGCACGATCGGC
>JBEVKO010000178.1:0-4630 GCA_040509705.1 Beijerinckiaceae bacterium | reverse complement strand
CTGGCCGCTTAGGGGAACACTCGATGGAATTCGTCCGCACTTTCACCTCGGCCGCACTAAGCGGCGTTCTGACGCTTGGCCTAGCCGGCGGTGCGCTGGCGCAGCAACAGCAGCGGCCGGCCCAGCGTCCGGCGCAGCCAGCCCAGCCAGCGCAGCCTGCACAGCCGCCCCAGCAACAGGCGCCGGCGGGGCAGCAGCCAGCCCAGCCGCCGCCGGGGCCGACCCTGGTGAAGCTGAAGGGCGAGCCATCCCAGCCGAACTGGCTCAAGGTGTGCGGCAAAGACGGTCCGGTCGACGTCTGTTACGTCACCCGCGACTTCGTGTCCGACCAGGGTCAGCCGGTGCTGGCGGTCGCCGTCTACGACGTCAAGAGCCCGCAGCCCCAGCAAAGCACCCGGATTGTCCGCGTCCTCCTGCCCTTGATGCTGATGCTTCGGCCGGGCATCCGGATGGGCGTCGACACCGGCCAGCCCAGCGCCGGGCAGTTCGCGATCTGCATGCCCAACGGCTGCTTCGCCGAAGTGCCGAGCGTCAATGATGCGTTCCTCAACGGCCTGAAGCGCGGCGAAACGCTCAACATCAGCGTCCAGAATCAGGTCGGAAACGAAGTGACCTTCGCTGCGCCGCTGTCCGGATTTGGGCAGGCGTTCGACGGGCCACCGGTCGACCCGGCGGTGCTGGAGCAGCAGCGCAAGAACCTTGAGGAGCAGCTCCGCCAGCGCAGCGAACAGCTGCGCCAGCAGCAGCAGGGCCAGGCGGCGCCGGGCGCGCCCGCGGCTCCTGGCGTGCAACTTCCGGCGCCGGGCGCTGCTCAGGCTCCAGCTGCGGCCCAACCGCCGAGGCAGTAAGAATTCACAAGAAAACGGGCCCGCAAGGGCCCGTTTTGGCTTAGTATTGGTCGTTTGCCGGATCAGTTCAACGCGTCGCCGCGGATGCGATAGGCGCCGTCCTTGTCCCGCTGAAAGATGTCCTCGATCTGAGGATGCCGCACCGGAGTTCCTGATGTATCCGGCAACAGGTTCTGTTCGGAGACATAGGCGACGTACTCGGTCTCGGCGTTCTCAGCGAACAGATGGTAGAACGGCTGGTCTTTCCTCGGCCGGATCTCGGCCGGAATGGCCTCATACCACTCGTCAGTGTTGCTGAAGACGGGGTCGACGTCGAAGATCACGCCGCGGAACGGATACACGCGGTGCTTGACGACGTCGCCGATCTTGAATTTAGCGCTTCTGGTTTCCATCGCCCTGATATGTCTGCGCCGTGGTCCGGGATCAAGCCGTCAACCCCCTGACGGCCTCAGAACGCGTAAGCCGACTTCATCCCCGGATCGCGGTCGGCCACGGCGCGGGCGAGGTCGACGATCACTTTGGCCTGCTTCCAGGTTGCGTCATCCTGCATCTTGCCGTCGAGCATAACGGCGCCGGCTCCGTCGGGCATGGCCTCCAGAATGCGTCTGGCGAACGCGACTTCCTGGGGATCGGGGCTGAAGACACGTTTGGCGATTACGATCTGGGTCGGGTGGAGCGACCAGGCCCCGAGGCAGCCCATAATGAACGCGTTGCGGAACTGCGCCTCGCAGGCTTCAGGATCGGAGAAGTCGCCGAACGGCCCGTAGAACGGCTTCACACCGTTCGCCGCGCAGGCGTCGACCATCCGGGCCATCGTATAGTGCCATGGATCCTGCTGCGCTTCGAGGCGCTCGCCGCCATGGGGCGCCGGATCGCCAAGGACTTTGTAACCCGGATGCCCTCCGCCGACCCTTGTGGTCTTCATCGCGCGAGAGGCCGCAAGGTCTGCGGGACCCAGGCTTATGCCGTGCATACGCGGGGAGGCGGCGGCGATGTCCGCAACATTCCTTACGCCCTGCGCCGTCTCGAGGATGGCGTGAATGAGCACCGGCTTACGAAATCCGTGCCTCGCCTCCAATTGCGCGAGAAGCTGGTCGAGATAATGGATGTCACAGGCGCCCTCGACCTTCGGCAGCATGATGACGTCCAGCCGGTCCCCGACCTCCGACATGATTGTCGTAACGTCGTCCAGGAACCACGGGCTGTTGAGGGCGTTGACGCGCGTCCAGACGCTGGCGGGAGCGCCCGCGAGCGCCTTCGCCATGTCGACAAAGCCGGTCCGCGCCGCCTCCTTGGCGTCAACCGGAATGGCGTCCTCGAGATTGCCGAGAATGACGTCGACCTGACTGGCTAGGTCCGGCGCCTTGGCGCGAACCTTCTCCACATGCGGAGGGACGAAGTGGATCATCCGCTCCAGCTTGACCGGAAGTTCGCGCAACGGCTCCGGAGCGCCCACGGCGAGCGGGCGATAGAAGTCGCGCGGCAATTTCATGAGTGACTCTCCGGTTTGCTGCAGCGCAGCATAGCGCGCCGAGGGGGCGAGCGTCCATCGGCGATAGACGACCGTCAGCCGAGGGAGGAAAGGAACTCGCGGAGGGAGGGCGCCCATTTGGCGGAATCGGAGCCGGATGCGAGATGGCCATGAAGGCTGTCGATCTCCACATAGCGGGCCGGCACGCCTGCCTTTTCGAGCGCCGACATCACGCCGGGCGCGATCGAGGGAGGAAACAGCGCATCGGTCCTGGAAAGCACGTAGAGGATGGGCGCGCGGATCTTCGCGAACTCCGGTTCGGCGTCAAACCGCTCTGACGCGCGGCCAAGCGCCAGCATGGAGTTCGCGTCGAACTGGGCCGCCCATTCTTCCGCGGTCGCACGTATGCGCTCTTCGCGCTGAACCGGATCTGGAAATGTCGCTGCGAGTTCAGCTTCGACGCCGTACCCCTTGAGCGTCTCCATCCTGAGCGCCGTCATCGTCGCAAGGACGCCGCCCGCATCGTAATAGTGGCCGCCGTTCCAGTTGGGATCGCGCGCGAAGCGCTGACGCAATCTCTCGGCGTTGCCGGGGTTTGGAGCGCGCGGACCGGTGACGACCGGGACGAGGCCGCGCATGAAGTCAGGAAACTCGATTCCCCAGGCGAACGCCTGAAACCCGCCGTAAGATGGTCCGACGACGACGGCGAGTTCGCGGACGCCGAGCCTGTCGAGCAGCCTGCGCTGTGCGCCGACAATGTCGGCGAGCGTGAGTTCCGGAAAGTCGGGGCCGTAGGCGCGTCCGGTCGCTGGATTGAAACTCGCGGGCGCAGTCGAGCCGTAGCTCGACCCGAGCATGTTGGAGCTCACGACGAAATAGCGGTCCGTGTCGATCGCGCGGCCGGGACCGACGAGATCGGCCCAGGATCCTTCCGACGCGCCGCCGCCATCCGCGTACAGATGGCTGCTCGTATAGCCGTGCGTGAGAAGAATTGCGTTGCGCCCATCACGCGCGAGGCGGCCATAGGTCGCATAGGCAAGCCTTGCCTCGCGCAGAACGCCGCCGAGGCGAAGCGGCAAATCGCCGATATCGCCAAACTCCGTTGTGGTCATGGTGCAACAGCTCCTCCTCCACCATTGCATGCGAACGCCCCGCGCCCGTATGCGCGGAACGCGCGGCGGGCATTCGCGGCGGCGCGGGTTGCGTCGCCGTCCGCCGCGCCATAGACGCGGCTTCTCACACGCTCAGGACTGCAGACACGATGGCCGAACTCGGGCCCCTCCTAAATCTGATCCTGCCTTACTTCAGCATCATCGGGCTCGGTTTCCTCACCGGAAAATACAAGGCGCTGCCAGAATCGGGTCTTTCATGGATGAATTTCTTCATCATCTATGTTGCGCTGCCGCCGCTGTTCTTTCGCCTCATCGTCGATAAGCCGCTTGGCGAACTCGCCAACTGGCGGTTCCTCGCCACGACGCTGCTGGCGACCTTCTCAACCTTCGTCGTCGCCTTCATCTACGGATTTTGGCGCAGCCGCGGAAATCTTCCCGAAACAGTCATGCTGGCCGTGGCCGGGTCCTACGCCAATGTCGGCTATATGGGGCCGCCTCTCGTCATCGAGGCCCTCGGGCGAGGCGCCGCCGCGCCGGTGGCGCTCGTCTTCATCAGCGACGTCATGCTGATGTTCACACTCGTTCCGCTGTTCATGTCATTTGTTGGCGGCGGCGAGCGCCGCGTGCTTGCAACGCTCGGCGGCGTTCTCCGCACCATCCTCACGCATCCGTTCAATGTCGCCGCGGCGATCGGCCTCGCAGTCAACTATTTCAGAATCCCGGTTCCCGAATGGATCGACAAGACGACGCTGTGGCTCAGCAATGCATCGGCCCCGGGCGCGCTCTTCGTGCTTGGCGTCACCGTCGCCATTCGATCCGGCGCCGGATTTACGCGCGACATCCCGCCGCTGGTGTTCATCAAACTGGTTGTTCACCCGATGATCGTCTGGCTGCTTCTGTCATCCTTCGGCGTCTTCGATCCGGCGTGGGTCTATGCGGCGGTGTTGATGGCGGCGCTCCCGCCCGCGCTCACGAGCTTCGTGTTCGCGAGCCAGTACAAAGTCGGCCTCGACCGCGCCTCGGCGACGATTCTGCTTGGCACCGCGCTGTCATTGTTCACGCTGACGGCGCTGCTCTGGCTGATCCGCACGGGACGGATGCCGGCGGATCTTTTTCAGTCCTAATGAGAACGCATCAAGCGCGGCGCTGCTCCCGGCGGGGCGACGCCCACTCGCATCACGAAGCGCCGCAGCGGACCG
>JBEVKO010000177.1:0-5970 GCA_040509705.1 Beijerinckiaceae bacterium | reverse complement strand
GAGCTCATCGCATCCGAAAACATCGTGTCGCGCGCGGTGCTGGAAGCGCAGGGCTCGGTGCTGACCAACAAGTACGCGGAAGGCTATCCGGGGAAGCGCTACTACGGCGGCTGCCAGTATGTCGACCTCGCCGAGAACCTCGCCATCGAGCGCGCCAAGAAGCTCTTTGGTGCGACGTACGCCAATGTCCAGCCGAACTCCGGCAGCCAGATGAACCAGGCCGTATTTCTCGCCCTGCTCAAGCCCGGCGACACCTTCATGGGGCTTGATCTGAACTCCGGCGGCCATCTCACGCACGGGTCGCCGGTCAACATGTCCGGCAAATGGTTCAATGTGGTCAGCTACGGCGTGCGGCGCGACGACCAGCGTCTCGACATGGACGAGATCGAGAAGCTCGCCCATCAGCACAAGCCGAAGCTGATCATCGCCGGCGGGACGGCTTACTCGCGCGTTTGGGATTTCCCGCGCTTTCGCCAGATCGCCGATGCGGTCGGCGCATACCTCATGGTCGACATGGCGCACTTCGCCGGCCTCGTGGCGGGCGGCGCGCATCCGTCGCCGGTGCCCCACGCCCACGTCGTGACCTCGACGACGCACAAGTCGCTGCGCGGGCCGCGCGGAGGGCTGATTCTCGCCAACGATGAGGAGATCGCCAAGAAGATCAACTCGGCGGTGTTCCCGGGCCTGCAGGGCGGCCCGCTCATGCACCAAATCGCGGCGAAGGCCGTGGCGTTCAAGGAAGCGCTGGAGCCCGAATTCCGCATCTATGCGCGCAATGTCGTTGAGAACGCGCGCGCTCTCGCAGCGACGCTGAAATCCGCCGGATTCGACATCGTATCCGGCGGCACCGACAATCATCTGATGCTCGTCGACCTGCGGCCGAAGAACGTCAACGGCAAGCGCTCGGAAGCATCGCTTGGGCGCGCGCATATCACCTGCAACAAGAATGGCATTCCTTTCGATCCGGAGAAGCCTTTCGTCACCTCGGGCGTTCGCCTTGGCACGCCGGCGGGCACGACGCGGGGCTTCGGCATCGTCGAATTCCAGAAGGTTGGCGAGTTGATAGCCGAAACGCTCGACGGACTGTCGAAGGCGAACGCAGACGAGAACAACGCGGCCGTAGAGGCTGAGGTGCGCGCCAAGGTCAAGGAGCTGACGGAGAGGTTTCCGCTCTATGCGTGAGCCGTTGCGGTAAGTTTGCGCCATGCGATGTCCTTATTGCGGCAGTCTCGACACGCAGGTGAAGGACAGCCGTCCGACTGAAGACAGTTCGGCCATCCGCCGGCGCCGCGTGTGCGACGCATGCGGCGGCCGCTTCACCACATTCGAGCGCGTGCAGCTGCGCGAGCTCACCATCGTCAAGAAGTCCGGCCGCCGCACGCCGTTTGACCGGGACAAGCTCGCCTCCTCGATCAAGGTGGCTCTGCGCAAACGCCCCGTGGACGACGAGCGCATCGAGCGCATGATCAATGGCGTGGTTCGTCAGCTCGAAAGCCTGGGCGACAGCGACGTGGCGAGCGCCAAGGTCGGGGAACTGGTGATGGAGGGGCTGAAGCACCTCGACGACGTCGCTTATGTGCGCTTCGCCTCTGTCTACCGCAATTTCCGCGAGGCGCGCGACTTCGAGGAGTTCGTTGGCGAACTCACGGCGGACGAGCCGGAGCCGCCGGTTCGTCACAAGCGATGAGCGTCTGGACGTCGACTCGTCGCACCGCCGCCAGCGATGGGCTGCGCGCCGAGGATGAGCGCTTCATGCGCCACGCATTGGCGCTTGGCCGCCGCGGTCTTGGAAGCACTTGGCCGAATCCGAGCGTCGGCGCTGTCGTGGTTCGGGAAGCGGCGGGCGGAGCGATCGTTGTAGGCGATGGCGTGACGCAACCGGGCGGGCGGCCGCACGCCGAACCTGTAGCGCTCGATCACGCGGGCTACGCCGCCGTTGGCGCAACGATCTATGTGACCCTCGAACCCTGCGCCCATCGTTCGGTGCGCGGCGCGACGCCCTGCATCGAACGCATTTTCCTGGCGGGCGTGAGACGCGTCGTCTCCGCGATCGAAGATCCGAACAAGCATATTGCAGGTCTCGGATTTGCGTTGCTGCGCAGCATGGGGGTCAGCGTCACGACCGGCGTCATGCGCGCCGAGGCCGCGCGTGCGCATCGTGGCCATTTCTCTCGCGTGCAGCGCGGACGCCCGATGGTGACGGCGAAAATCGCGCGCACGGCGGACAACTATTGCGCAGGTCCGGGATCCGCGCGCCTGCAGATCAGTTGTGAAGCGGCGACGCGCCAGGTCCATCTGTTGCGCGCGAACCATGACGCCATCATGATCGGCGTCGGCACCGCCATCGCCGACGATCCAATGCTGACCGTACGCCTCGCCGGCCTCGAAGATCGGTCGCCCATTCGCATCGTGCTTGATACGACGCTCCGGTTGCCGCGGACATCGCAGCTTGTCCGCAGCGCGCACGAGATTCCCTTGTGGATTGTCGCCGCCGAGGATGCGCCCGTCGAACCGGAGCGCGCGCTGGTTGCAGCAGGCGCCGAGGTGATGCGTGTCGCGCGCGGCCCGAACGGGGCCATCGATCTTTCGGATGCGCTGCGGCTTCTCGCGACGCGCGGAATGACACGCGTCTTTTCAGAAGGCGGTCCGGTTGTAGCCGAGCAACTCGCGGTCGCCAACCTGATCGACGACATGGTGGTGTCGACGTCCACACGACGCCTCGACGCCGCTGGCGTCGTGGCGATCCGCGAAGGATTGGCGCGCCAGCTAGGCGACCCAAACCAGTTCTCTCTGGTTTCGACGCGCTCCTTCGGCGCGGACAAATTCGAGACCTTCGAAAGGCGCATGTGATGTTCACGGGTCTCGTCAGCGATGTCGGCGCCGTTCTCGCTGTCGAGGGCGACGCCGCGACGCTCCGCAGGTTCAGGATCGCGACGGAATACGATCCCTCAACAATCGACCTTGGGGCGTCGATATCCTGCGCCGGCGTCTGCCTGACGGCGGTGGATCGGGGAACCGACGGCAACCGGTCATGGTTCGAGGTGCATACCGCAGCAGAAACGCTGTCGCGCACGCTCGCGTCCCAATGGGACGTCGGGACGCGGATCAACCTTGAGCGGTCGCTCAAGGTTGGGGACGAACTGGGCGGTCATCTGGTGACCGGGCATGTCGACGGCGTCGCCACGATTGTGCGGCGCGAGGAGATCACCGACACAGGCGAATGGGGTGCGACGGCCCGGTTCGTCATCCGTCCGCCGCGCGATCTCATGCGGTTCATCGCCGTCAAGGGATCGCTGGCGATTGACGGAACGTCCCTGACCGTCAACGAGGTCAGGGACGACTGGTTTTCCGTGCTGCTGATCCCGCACACGCTCGCCGTGACGACCTGGGGCGACCGCCGGGAGGGGGATCGCGTCCACATTGAGGTCGACATGATGGCCCGCTACGCTGAGCGACTTGCCGAGGCGAAGGCGAACGGGTACTGACCCGCGTTCTTTGAAAGAGCAGGATCCGATGGCCGGCGCGCGTCAATCCGCAAAGGATCTCTTCTCCCATCTCGCTGGCGCGCGCGTGCTTGTGGTTGAAGCGCGCTATTACGATGCGATCGCAGATGACCTTTTGGCCGGAGCCCGCGGACTTCTGGACGCGGCGCGCGTTCGCGTCGACGTCCTGACCGTTCCGGGCGCTCTCGAGCTTGCGCCGATGATCGCCATCGCCGTCGATGTGGCGGCCCGCGCCGGCGATCCGTTTGACGCTGCGGTCGCATTGGGTTGCGTCATCCGCGGCGAAACAACCCACTACGACATCGTCTCGGTGCAGAGTTCGCGCGCGTTGATGGATGTTTCGCTCAGTCGCGGTCTGCCGCTCGGAAACGGCGTGCTGACCGTCGAGAACGAGGAACAGGCTTGGGCGCGCGCCCGCGTGAGCGAGCAGAACAAGGGCGGCGGCGCGGCGGAGGCGGCGCTCACGGTGCTCGCCAACAAGCGGCGCCTCGCCGAGAAGCTTCTCTCCGGAAAGGTCGCAGCAGGCGCAGCCGCCGACATCTCGGCCGAACGAAAGAGGCATTGAGATGGGGCGCGGCGAAAAGCGCTCGGCGGCGCGCCTCGGCGCCGTGCAGGCTCTCTATGAACTTGAGATTTCGGGCAAGGGCGTCAACGAGGCGCTGGCCGAATTTGAATCGCACTGGCTCGGCCGGGAAATCGAGGAAGTTCCGGCGCGCAACGCGGACGAGCCCTTCTTCCGCGACCTCGTCGCGGGATTTGTCCGCGAGCAGACGATGCTGGATCAGCGCATCGATGCGACGCTGTCGAAAGGCTGGCCATTGCGTCGCATCGAAATGGTGCTGCGCGCCATCCTGCGCGCCGCGGCGTACGAACTTTATTTCCGGCCGGACGTGCCGGCGCGCGCGGTGATCAGCGAATATGTCGACGTCGCGCACGCCTTCTACGAGCAGGAGGAATCCGGCCTGACCAACGCGGTGCTTGACGCGCTGGCGCGCGACGCCCGGCCCGACGAGCTGCAGCGGCGCGTCATCTGACGCCTCATGCGATGTCCTCGTCCGAACACGACCTGATCGCACGGCATTTTGCGCCGATCGCCGGTCCGGGAGGCCTGAAGCTTCTCGACGATGCGGGCCGCATTTCAGTCCGGGCGGGACACGAGCTGGTCGTCACGGTGGATGGGGTCTCTGCGGGGCGGCATTTCCTTGACGATGCGCCGGCTTCGATTGCGAAGAAGGCCCTGCGGGTCAACCTGTCGGACCTTGCCGCCAAAGGCGCAGAGCCGCTCGGTTTCGTTCTCATGCTGGCGATGCCTGCTGCATGGGATGCCGACCGGCGCGAGGAATTCCTGGCGTCCTTTGCTGCTGGCCTCGCCGAAGATTCGCGCGCCTACGCATGCCCTTTGATCGGAGGCGATACCATCGCGATTGACGGGCCGCTGACGATATCGATCACCGCCTTCGGCTCGGTTCCGCTTGGACGAATGACGCCGCGCACCGGCGCAAGGCCTGGCGACCTCATCGTCGTCAGCGGAACGATTGGCGATGCGGCGATCGGGCTCAAGCTTCGGCGCGCTGTCGAGGCGGGCGAAGGAAATGCGCCGCTGCTGTCGCTGAGTTCCGAACATCGCGACTATCTTCTCGACTCCTATCTTCATCCACGGCCGCGAAATGCGCTCGCGCTGGCGCTGCGCGAGCACGCGCACGCGGCGATGGATATTTCCGACGGCTTTATCGGCGACATCGCCAAGATGCTGCAGGCGTCCGGCGTCGGCGGCGTCATCAAGGCGAACGCCGCCCCGCTGTCGGACGCCGCCAAGGCGGCCATCGCGCTCGACGCTGTCCTCCAGAGAACAGCGCTGACCGGCGGCGACGACTACGAGATCGCCGCGACCTGCGCCCGGCAGGCGTGGCCGTCCCTGCGGGATGCAGGCGAAAAGGCGGGTCTGCCTCTCACGATCGTCGGTCGCGTCAGCGAGGCGGACGCGCCTGTTTTGGTGGAGCCTGCTTCACTCGCTTCTCTCTTGTCCGCCGGCTCCTTCAGCCATTTCTAGAGTTTCGTTCACATGATTTCCGCCACCGACGCACTCGCGAAGCGCAACGCGCTCGTGCTCGGCGCCGCCCAGTCGCTCGGCGGCGCCGCCTTGTCGCTGATCGTCGCGACCGGCGGCCTGATTGGGCAGCAACTCGTTGAAAATGACGAGCTCGCGACCATTCCTGTGTCGATGGCGCAATTGGGCATCGCGGCCTTCAGCGTGCCGGTCGCGTACTTCGCGCGCCGCGCCGGACGCCGCGCGGCGTCCGTCGTCGGTGCGACCGTCGGCATTGTGGCCGGTGCGCTTGCTGCGTTCGCCGTCGTTCAAGGCATGTTCTGGCTCTTCTGCTGCGCGACCTTTCTTGCAGGCTGCTACACCGCCACAGTGCAGCAGTATCGTTTCGCCGCAGCCGACTCCGCGACGCCTGCGCTGAAA
>JBEVKO010000176.1:0-7341 GCA_040509705.1 Beijerinckiaceae bacterium | reverse complement strand
GCTGCGGCGGCGAACTCATCGGATACTTTGCGCCGCACGAGGGAACCAACAATATCGCGCTGGCTCTCATCGGCTTCGACAGCCTCGCTGCTTACGAGCAGTATCGCGCGCGCATCAAGGCCGATCCGGAGGGCGTCGACAATTTCCGGTTCGCCGAGCGCGAACGGTTCATCCTCTCGGAGGAGCGCACATTCCTGAGCATCGTAAGCGACGCGCATTGCGAACCGGATGTCTGAGTTGCGCGATTTCGCAGGCGCGATGCACAAGTTGGCAGAATCGCTTCAGTGAGCGGACTCACTCCGTCATCCCCGGGCTCGGTCCGGGGATCCACGTCTTGAAAGACGGGTGCGCATCATGAAGCATCGTGGAGGGCCGGGCCACGCCCTGCCATGACGAGCGCTTCGCCTATGCGGTGGCGGCCTTCACGACTTTTGCCCGCGCCGCAACGGGAATAACTCCCAACGCACGCATCGCGCGCTGCTCGTTGGTGCGGATGAAATCAGCGATGCGCGGTGCGATCTCGGAGCGGAAACGCGTGCCGTTGAATACGCCGTAGTGGCCGACGCCCATCTGCATGTAATGCACGCGCATGTCTTCGGGAATGTTGACGCAAAGGGTCTGAGCCGCCTTCGTTTGTCCGACGCCGGATATGTCGTCCTTCTCGCCTTCGACCGTCATCAGCGCGCAGCGCCGGATGGCCTTGAGATCGACGGGCTTGTCGCGATGCATGAACTCGCCCTTCGGGAGCTGATGCTTGACGAACACCTTGTCGACGGTCTGCAGGTAGAATTCGGCGGTGAGATCCATCACCGCGAGATACTCGTCATAGAATTCGCGATGCTTCTCGGCGGAGTCGCCGTCGCCCTTCACGAGATGATCGTAGTATTCGCGATAGGCCGTCGTGTGCCGGTCGAAATTCATCGCCATGAAGCCGGAGAGCTGCAGAAAGCCCGGATAGACGCGGCGCATGAAGCCCGGATAGTTGAAGGGCACTGTGACGATGCAGTTCTGTTCGAACCATCCGATGCCGCGGCGCTCCGCCACGAGGTTGACCGCTGTCGGACTTTCGCGCGTGTCGATCGGCCCGCCTATCAGGATCATCGAACGCGGAGTGTAGGGATCGTTGTCGGCGTCCATGCGGGCGACGGCCGCGATGACCGGCACTGACGGCTGGCACACTCCCATCACATGGGCGCCGCCGCCGAGCAGGCGCAGCATCGAGATCACATAGTCGATGTAATCATCGAGATCGAACGCGCCTTCCGACATCGGCGCCATGCGCGCATCGGTCCAGTCGGTGATGTAGACCTCATGATGCGGCAGAAAGGCTTCGACTGTCCCGCGCAGCAGCGTCGCGTAGTGGCCGGACATCGGCGCCACGATCAGCAGCTTCGGATCGGAGCCATGAGGACGGGAGATCGCCCGTTCGAAATGGATCAGGCGGCAGAACGGCCGCTCCCAGACCACCTTTTCATGGACCGACACGACCTCGCCGCCGACCACGGTCCGGTCGAGATTGAACGCCGGCTTGCCGTAACGTCGGGTCATGCGCTCGAACATGTCGCAGGCGGCGATCATGTTCTTGGCCCAAGGGGTATGCGCGAAGGGGTTCGAGGGCTCCCTGAGCATCACCCGGGTGGCCTCCGTCATCGCCCGCATGGGTCCGGCGAAGGCGTGGGCCGCCTCGTGCCAGTAATACGCCCCGACATTCATCCCGAGCGCCATGGCGCGCCCTCCGCTGTGCTGCATCGCAACGACAGGAATGTGGCGCTGCAGCGAAGCCAGTCAACCGTCCGCAGGGTCACAAAATTGCGTGCGATGCAACTTTCACACACAAGAGTTGCCGAATTGACACCTTTTGGACCGCATCCGCATCAGGCGATTGTTCAGCTCCCGTTGCGGAATTGACATACGCCTGTGCGGAACGACACTCAGGAACATTGCGCACAAGCCGATTTGGGGAGTCCTCGATGGCTGCTCCGGGTAACGCATTCGCCTTCAATCTCGATGTCGCCGTGGCGGCCGCGCGCCGCTTCCGTTCCGAAACCCCCTCCCGGGAGCGGAAGCTCAAGGCGGGCGCAGAGCGCAAGTGGCTAAAGGTCGACACGCCCGCGAGGCTTGTGAAGCGCGTCAACTACCTGATGGCGCGAATGCGCCGGCTGCCGCCCGAAACGCAACGCGAACTGCCGCCGGAAGTGCGCGCGCGGATGATGGCGCCAGTCGATGAGAAGGATCTGAGCGCGCCGCTCCTGGAGCGCGTCATCAACGAGACGCGCGACTTTCTTGGCATCGATTTTCTTCATGCCGGAATCACGGCGAGCCGCAGCGTCGCCCGAATCGTCACCGAACTCGGAGGCGGACGCAGCCAGTTCGGCACCGGCTTTCTCGTCGCGCCCGGCACGCTGATGACCAACAATCACGTGTTGAAGTCCGCGGACGACGCCGCGCGCAGCCGGGCCGAATTCGACTATCAGCGCAACGTGAGCGGAGAACTCATGCAGCCGCACACGTTTGAGCTGCGGCCCGACCAGTTCTTTCTCACCGATCCTGCGCATGATTTCACGCTGGTCGCTGTCGCTCCCGCTTCCAAACTCGGCCGCGCGCTCGACTCTTATCCCTACAGCCCCCTGATCTCGGTCGAAGGCAAGATCATCATCACAAATCCCGTCAACATCGTGCAGCATCCACTCGGCGAAATGAAGCAGATCGTAGTGCGCGAAAACAAGCTGCTCGATTTGCCGCAAGCCAAGAATCTCGACATCTACGCTCACTATGAAGCGGACACCGAGCCTGGCTCGTCCGGCTCGCCGGTTTTCAATGACCAGTGGGAGATCATCGCCCTCCATCATTCCTCGGTCCCCGCGACGGACTCCCGCGGTAATCTTCTGACAAAGGACGGACACGCCTGGCGTCGGGGCCGCGATGATCCAACCGAGTTGAAATGGATTGCAAATGAAGGCATTCGCGCATCGCGGCTGGTGTCGGCGATTCGAGCAGCGAAAGTACGGTCGCATGAAATGGCGCTGTGGCAGGCGTTTCTCGCAACGACGGATCCGAATGCGAAGCGACCGACCGAAGCAAGGCAGGAGCAGGCCGGCGATGCCGTCCTGGGGCGGCGCGTGACGGCGGCCAACATTTCAGGAGGATTGAACGTGAGCGGCGACGGAGCGGTCACGATTGAAGTGCCGCTGATCATCAGCATCAGCGTTGGTCAGCCGAAGCAGGCGTCAGTCGCATCGCCGGCGCAAGACAGCCGCGTCGCGCCCCCTGCTCCGGCCTTGCCGCCAAAGCAGACCGCAGACGATGCGATGACGCTGGTGCGTCGACCCTGGTCAGGCAAGGTGATCGAAGGCGTCGAGGAAGCAATCGTCCAGGACCCGAACTTCGCGAACCGCAAGGGCTTTGATCCGCGGTTTCTGGGAGTCGCTGCGGCCCTGCCGTCGGTAAAGCGCGGATCGCTGGGCGATATCGCCAAGCAGCGCGGCGGTTCCGACGAACTCAAATATCACCATTACAGCGTTATCGTGAACAAGCGACGCCGCCTCGCCTTCGTCAGCGCCGTCAATCTCGATCTCGACGCGAAATTCGCCTACGAGCGAACGGGAAGCGACAAATGGTTCTTCGATCCGCGCGTCGGCGAAAATGCGCAGGCGGGAAACGAATTCTACGCCGACAACCCGCTCGATCGCGGACATCTGACGCGCCGCGCCGACGCTGCATGGGGCAAGACGGAAGCCGAAGCAAAGCGCGCCAACGACGACACGTTTCATTGGACGAACTGCTCGCCGCAGCATGAGGTGTTCAATCAGTCGACGCGCGCCGAGCAGCGCGGATTGCTGCTCTGGGGAACGCTGGAGAACCATGTCGCCGATCAGTTGAAGAACGGCGTGCGCAAGATGTCGGTGTTCAACGGGCCAATCTTCCGCGACAAGGGATCAAGCAAGGACCGCAGCCATCGCGGCCTGATGGTTCCGCAGGAATATTGGAAAGTCATCGCTTATCGGAACAAATCGAGCGACCTGCGTGCCGTGGCGTTCGTGCTCAGCCAGAAAAGCCTGATCAAGGATCTGGCGCCGGAGGATTTCGAAGTCGGACCCTACGAGCCGTTCCAGGTCCGAATTTCGGACCTCGAGGGCCGCACGAATCTTTCGTTCGGCAGGCTTGCCGCTGTCGATCCGTTGGCGAGGCAGGAAAAATTTGAAGCCGCGATCGACGCCGACGGCTCTCCACGCGCGATATCGAGCCTTGTGGACGTGATTTTGTGAGGCCGATTATTTTCGGCTGAGAACGAGCCAGTTCCCGAGAAGGGCGAGCATCGCGCCGATCATCGCCGGCGCCGTCCATTGGTAGTTCTCGAAAATCGTCGAGATCGCCAGCGCCACGAGCGGAAACATCACGGTTGCGTATCCGGCGCGCGCCGGCCCGATGCGGCCGAGCAGCGTCAGATAGGCGTAGAAGGCGAGGACCGACGCCGACAGCGCGAGGAAGAGAAGCGCGCCAATATATGCAACGGTCCACTCGACGCCGAAGCGCCGGCCGAACGCCAGCGCGAAGAGACCACAGAAAAACGTTCCGTAGACCATGCCCCACGCCGAAGCCGGGATGACCGCGACGCCGCGTTTCGGGCTGTCGCCCGAAACGAGCTTGCCGATGCAGAATGACAGCGTGCCGAGCGCGCAAAAAAGAAAGCCGAGCGCCGAGCCGCGATCAAATCCGGTCCTCAGGATTTCCGGCGCGAACAGAAGCGCGACGCCGCACGCTCCGAGCAGGGCGCCAAGCAGCGCGCGGCCTTCGACGGGCTTGCGAAACAGGATGAACGCCAGCGCCATATTGACGATCGAGGCGAGCGAAAACGCGACCGCGAGCAAGCCTGACGGAACGCTGAGCGATGCGTGGTAGAAGAGGATGAAGTTCGAGGAGAAAAGAAACAGGCCGAGCGCTGCGAATCGCAGATGGTCGGCGCGGCCGTAGGCGAGTCGATCACCGCGCAGCCGGGCGATGGCGAGCATCGCGGCGGCGGCGAGCAGGAAGCGCCAGAACACCGACACCTCCGGCGCTATCTCTCCGACCTGCGCGCGAATGGCGATCCAGCTCGTGCCCCATGCGAAGAGCAGGAGCGCGTAGAGCAGCACATCGAAAGGCGTGAAACGGTGGGAGAGCTGCGTCATCAGGAACTCGCACGCGCAGTCTATCGCAGGCGCGATCCGCGAATAACGCCATTCCGTGAAGCCAGCGATCAGACCTTGTGATCGCAGCGGCGAAGGACGCGGCAATAACTCTAGGCTGCATCCCTCTGCTTTTCCGCTCGCTTGCGATCGTTAGGATCGAGGATCCCCTTGCGCAGCCGGATCGACTTCGGCGTCACCTCGACCAGCTCGTCGTCCTGTATCCAGGCCAGCGATTTTTCGAGCGTCATGCGGATCGGCGGCGTTAGCCGGACCGCTTCGTCTTTCGAGGTGGTGCGGATATTCGTGAGCTTCTTGCCCTTCAGAACATTCACTTCGAGATCATTGTCGCGGGTATGGATGCCGACGATCATGCCCTGGTAGACCTTCCAGCCCGGCTCGATCACCATCGGCCCGCGGTCCTCGAGATTCCACAGCGCGTAGGCGACGGCTTCGCCGGAGTCGTTTGAAATGAGGACGCCGTTGTTGCGTCCCGCGATGTCGCCCTTGAACGGCTCGTAGGAGTGGAACAGCCGGTTCATGATCGCAGTGCCGCGCGTGTCGGTCATCAGCTCGGACTGGTATCCGATGAGCCCGCGCGTCGGCGCGTGGAACACGAGCCGTAGACGATCGCCGCCCGACGGCCGCATCTCCTTCATCTCGGCTTTCCGCTCGCTCATCTTCTGGACGACGATTCCGGAATGCTCCTCGTCGACGTCGATGACGACCTCCTCGATCGGCTCGAGAGTCTCTCCCGTGGCTTCGTCCTTCTGCAGGACGACTCGCGGTCGCGACACCGCAAGCTCGAATCCTTCGCGCCGCATCGTCTCGATGAGAATCGCAAGCTGTAATTCGCCGCGCCCGGACACCTCGAAGGCGTCCTTGTTCGAGGCTTCCTCGATCTTCAGCGTTACGTTGCCCTCGGCTTCCTTCAGCAGGCGGTCGCGGATGACCCGGCTCGTCACCTTGTCGCCTTCCGTTCCGGCGAGCGGCGAATCATTGACGAGGAACGACATGGTGACAGTCGGCGGATCGATCGGCTGGGCCTGGATCGCGACCTCGATCTCGGGAGCGCAGAACGTGTCAGCGACCGAGCCTTTCGACAGGCCCGCGATGGCGACGATATCGCCCGCGACGCCCTCATCGATCGGCTGACGCTCGATGCCGCGGAAGGCGAGGATCTTGGAGACGCGCCCGCTTTCGACCGTGGAGCCGTCGCGCGACAGCACCTTGACGGCCTGGCCCGGCTTCACCGAGCCCGACGAGATGCGGCCGGTGATCATGCGCCCTAGGAAGGGATTGGCTTCGAGCAACGTGCCAAGCATGCGGAACGGGCCGGGCTCCACCTTCGCCTCCGGCACATGCGTCAGCACGAGATCGAACAGCGGCGCGAGCCCCTGATCCTTCGGCCCTTCGGGCGCGACATTCATCCAGCCGTCGCGGCCCGACCCGTAGAGAATCGGGAAGTCGAGCTGCTCGTCATTGGCGTCGAGCGCCGCGAACAGGTCGAACACCTCGTTGATGACTTCCTGCGGACGGGCGTCGGGCCGGTCGACCTTGTTGATGGCCACGATGGGCCTGAGCCCGATTTTGAGCGCCTTGCCCACCACGAATTTCGTCTGCGGCATTGGGCCTTCGGCCGCGTCCACCAGCACGATGGCCCCGTCGACCATCGACAGGATGCGCTCCACCTCGCCGCCGAAATCTGCGTGGCCGGGCGTGTCGACGATATTGATGCGCGTGCCCTTCCAGACGACCGATGTCGCCTTGGCGAGGATCGTGATGCCGCGCTCCTTCTCGAGATCGTTTGAATCCATGACCCGCTCGGCCACGCGCTGGTTTTCCCGGAACGAGCCGGATTGAGACAGCAGCTTGTCGACGAGGGTGGTCTTGCCGTGGTCGACGTGGGCGATGATGGCGATGTTGCGCAGCGACATGACGGCGTTCGGATCTAGCTTTCGGAGGGCTGACGCATGGGACCGGGGCAAAACGTTCGGCCCGGCCCCTCGGGAGCCGGGCCGGTGCGGTAAGCCGTTCGCTGCGGCGCACTATCACCGAAGAGACGCCGCGGCAATGAGGTCCTCCCGGGTGGCGAAAGAAAGCAGATGGCGGTCGGTGAACTCCACTCCAAGGCTTCTTTAGCCGAGGAAATGACCCCCTCACCCCTGCCGAACGG
>JBEVKO010000175.1:0-5225 GCA_040509705.1 Beijerinckiaceae bacterium | reverse complement strand
TTCGACAGGGTCACCGCCAGCATTTCGATGAGGATGCGGTAGACATTGTTCTCCGGCTGCTGCTCGGTGAGACCGAGCGATTTCACCTGCACGCCATAGCGGAACAGGCGCTTCTTCGGATCCTTCACGCCGTAGCGCTCGCGCGTGATCTCGTCCCACAGATCGACGAAAGCGCGCAGCTTAGCGATTTCAGTGATGAAGCGCATGCCGGCATTGACGAAGAAGGAAATTCGTCCAACAACGTCTTCGAACGTCGCGGCGTCGACGGCGCCAGCGGCCTTCACCGCATCGAGCACGCAGATGGCGTTGGCCAGCGCATAGGAGAGCTCCTGCACTGGCGTCGCGCCTGCTTCCTGCAGATGGTAGGAGCAGACGTTCATCGGATTCCATTTCGGCATTTCGCGCGTCGCGAACAGGATCGTGTCGCTGGTCAGGCGCATCGATTCAGCCGGCGGAAATACGTAGGTGCCGCGCGAGAGATATTCCTTGATGATGTCGTTCTGCGTTGTGCCCTGCAGCGCGGCGCGCGGGACGCCGCGCTCGTCGGCCACCGCGATGTAGAGCGACAGCAGCCAACCGGCCGTCGCGTTGATCGTCATCGAGGTGTTCATCGTCTCGAGCGGAATGCCGTCGAACAGAGCGCGCATATCGCCGAGATGGGCGATCGAAACGCCGACTTTGCCGACCTCGCCGGAGGCGAGATCATGATCGGCGTCGTAGCCGGTCTGGGTCGGCAGATCGAAGGCGATCGAGAGTCCGGTCTGGCCCTTCGCGAGGTTCAGGCGGTAGAGGGCGTTGGATTCAGACGCAGTGGAATGACCGGCGTAGGTCCGGAAGATCCACGGCCTGTCGCGTGTCCTCCCATCGCCCGACATGCCATCGCCCGCCATGGCGCTTCCTCCGGCCTCGCGTCATGCTGCAATGCACCATGACGGGCCGGCTGGCAACATCGGTCCGCTTAGGAGAAAAAGCTGCGTTTGATCGAAGCTACGAGCAGAAGCGCAATGATCATCCAGAGCATGAGCAGACTGAGGATCACTGGCGCGTTAGGCAGGTTGAACGACTGAAACGTGGGTTGGCGAACCAGGAAGTTGTGAAAAAGGAAGGCCAAGTAGGAGCCGAACCCGAGCACGGCGGCGTTGCCGAAGATGCCCATGCCCCGGGCCCCCAGGATCGCGTTCGAGAGCAGGCCCAGAAGGCAGAGGATGGTGATCGCGCCCGCCCAGAAGACCATCATCTCGAGACTCGAATAGCCCTTGGTGAAGGCCAGCCCCGCGAGGGAGTTGAAGCTCATGGATCTGGACCTCCGGGACCAGGACCGGCTGCACGCCAGAAGGGCGTGAGTTCAAATGCGCCCTGACTGTGCCGCCAAACCCTCAACGAAGCGTTGCGACCAAGCGCTTAGACCAAGGGCGATCTGGCCAATTTCGGCATTGCGGCTTAGCATGTTGCGGCGCAATATGGGGCAAGGAGAGCCGCCATGACCACCGCCCTTAAGATGCAGTCGGGGGAAAAAGAGCTCTACGAACTGGGAGAGATTCCTCCACTCGGCCATGTTCCAAAGACGATGTACGCCTGGGCGATCCGGAAGGATCGACACGGCGCGCCCGACCAGGCGATGCAAGTCGAGGTCGTTCCGACATGGTCGATCGGCGACGACGAGGTGCTGGTCCTCGTGATGGCGGCAGGCGTCAACTACAACGGCGTCTGGGCCGCCCTCGGGCAACCGGTGTCGCCGTTCGACGGGCACAAGGCCCCCTTCCATGTTGCGGGATCCGACGCGGCCGGCGTTGTCTGGGCGGTCGGGGCCAAGGTCAAGCGCTGGAAGGTCGGCGATGAAGTCATCGTCCATTGCAATCAGGACGATGGCGACGACGAGGAATGCAATGGCGGCGATCCGATGTTCTCGCCGTCGCAGCGCATCTGGGGATATGAGACCCCTGACGGCTCCTTCGCGCAGTTCTGCCGCGTGCAGTCGCGCCAACTGCTGGCGCGGCCAAGGCATCTGACGTGGGAGGAAAGCGCCTGTTACATGCTCACGCTCGCCACCGCCTTCCGCATGCTCTTCGGACATGCGCCGCACATTCTTCGCCCGAGTCAGAATGTGCTCGTGTGGGGCTCGTCGGGCGGACTAGGCGTGTTCGGCGTTCAACTCGTCTCGGCGTCCGGCGCCAACGCCATCGGCGTAATATCGGATGAATCGAAGCGTGACTATGTGATGAGCCTCGGCGCAAAGGGCGCCATCAACCGCTCGGACTTCAAGTGCTGGGGCCAGATGCCGAAGGTGAACACGCCGGAATACAACGAGTGGGTGAAGGAGGCGCGGAGGTTCGGCAAGGCGATCTGGGACATCACGGGCAAGCAGGATGTCGACCTCGTGTTCGAACATCCGGGCGAAGCGACGTTTCCGGTGTCGGCGCTTGTGGTCAAGCGGGGCGGCATGGTGGTCTTCTGCGCGGGAACCTCGGGCTTCAACATCACCTTCGATGCGCGCTATGTGTGGATGCGGCAGAAGCGGATCCAGGGATCGCATTTTGCGCATCTGAAGCAGGCCTCGGCGGCGAACCAGTTCGTGCTCGACCGGCGAATCGATCCTTGCATGAGTGAAGTATTTCCGTGGGAGAAGATCCCGCTGGCGCATATGAAGATGTGGCGGAACGAGCATGCGCCGGGCAACATGGCGGTGCTGGTGAATGCGCCCCGCACGGGGCTGCGGACCGTCGAGGACGTGATCGAGGCGGGACGCCGCTAAAGCCATGGTCGCGCATTGAGCCGCGGCCGCCCGCCATATTGGCGCGACATTCCGGCCTGAAGCCTATGGCTCGCGAAAGGAGCCGTCGGCATGGATGTTGAAATCAAGCGGGTCGGCCGAGGCGACGAAGCGCTCTTCTCACGGATCGCCGCAGAGGTCTTCGACGAGCCGATCGATGCGGGTAGGCTCGACGCCTACTTATCCGAACCCGGCCATCTGATGCTCGTCGCTCTGGCGGACGGCGATATCGTCGCGCAGGTCGCCGCCGTCATTCACCGCCATCCTGACAAGCGGACGGAGCTCTATATCGATGAAGTCGGCGTCACGCCGTCGCACCAGCGACGAGGCCTTGCGCGCCGCATGCTCGATGAGATGTTCGCCATCGGCAAGGCGCTGGGCTGCGAGGAGGCATGGGTCGGAACCGAGCACGACAATCTGCC
Organism: Beijerinckiaceae bacterium; assembly: GCA_040509705.1. Classification (GTDB taxonomy): domain Bacteria; phylum Pseudomonadota; class Alphaproteobacteria; order Rhizobiales; family Beijerinckiaceae; genus Terrirubrum. The sequence continues at coordinate 2,033 of JBEVKO010000175.1, read as the reverse complement.
GGCGCGACGCCTCTACGAGTCTCGCGGCGCCGAGGGCGAGCCGTTCCTGATGTATCTCTACGATCTTTGAAAGGACGAAGACATTGTGGACTGGCGCGTCCACATCAACTATCGCGCTTGCGCCATCTCAAAGCAGCTCGCCTCGGACGCTCCCCATGCCGCTCACGCTCGCCGCCGCCCAGACCATCGTGACCGTCGCGCTCGATCATGCGCGAAAATCGAGATTCAAACCGCTCGGCATTGTCGTGCTCGATCAGCGCGGCGTGATCAAGGCCGCCGCCTTCGAGGACGGAACGAGCCTCAAGCGATATGAGATCGCGCATGGCAAAGCGTTCGGCGCAGTAGCGCTCGGAACCGGTTCGCGCGCGCTCGCCAAGCGCGTCGCCGAACAGCCGCATTTCATCGCCGCTGCGCGCCACGCCATTGGCGGCGCGCTGGTGCCGGCGCCCGGCGGCGTTCTGATCAAGGATGCGTCAGGCGAAATTCTCGGCGCCGTGGGAATTTCGGGCGACACGTCGGACAATGACGAGGCCGCGGCCGCAGCAGGCATCACTGCTGCGGGGCACATCGCGGATGGCGGGTAAGAGGATACGGCTCTGCTGCGCGCGTCGCGCCATTTTCAAGCTTCGCGCTCGCTGCGCTTGCAATTCTTGCGCTGCCTCCCGGACGTCTGCGGCGCAAAGGAGACCACGGTCCAGGGAAGGCGGCGGCAAGGGAATTCCGGCGATCAAGTACTCGCCCGGTCCTTCGACTTCTGTTCCTCCGCGTCCTGCCGGTCCTTTTCCATCAGCGTCAACTCATGCGTAATGGCGGCGTTGAGTTCGGCGCCGAACAGGAAAATCGTGGCGGCCCAATATAGAAACACGAGCGCGATCATGCCCGTCGCACGACCGGCGTAGGTCGTCACGTAGGTTTGCGTGACATCGTCGAGGTAGCGCCCGAACGCTATGCCCGCCGCAAGCCACATGCAGAGCGTGATGACGATGCCGGGCAGAATCTGCAACAAGCTGCGCCGTCCCGCGGGCAGCCAGAGATGGGCGAACAGCAGCGCGGCCACCAGCAGGCCCGTTGCAATGGTCAGGCGCCACCAGATCAGCGTGCGCCAGAGAATGCCGAATTCCGGCTGCAACGTCACGAGAAAGCGGATCGCCGTCGGGCCGATCACGACCAGCAGCGCCATCGCCAACATGCCGGCGGCGCCGAGAATGACGAACAGGATCGATTCGAAGCGCAACACCAGGACATGGCGCGTCTCGATGTCGCCATAGGCGCGATTGAGCCCGATGCGAAGCGACTCGACTCCGCTCGACGCGAAGTACAGCGCAAGAAGCGCGCCGATGGTCAAGGCATCGCCGCGGACGCTGGTCAGCACCGCTGCGAGTTCGCGCGCGATTGGCGCAGCGACTTCCCGCGGCCAGGCCTCGAGCAGGAGCGTCGCAGCTTCCTGCGCCAGTTCGCCCGAGCCGAAGAAGCCCGCGAGCGCCGTGATGACGATCAGGAACGGAAACAGCGACATCAGGACGGAGAGCGCGATGTGGCTCGCGATCGCCCAGCCGTCATGGGCCAGAAATGCGTAAAAGGCCTGCGTCACGACGCGGAGGGGGTGCAGCCTGCGGGACATGACGAGTTGAAAAGAGCCTTCGGAGGAACGGCGCGGCAGATTCGGGCGGCGGACCATGCGGCGCAGACAGCGCCGGCGCAAGCCTGAAGGCTCAGGCTGCGCGAACCTCCTCAAGGAAGCGGCCGATCTCGTTCTCGAGACGCTCGCTTTTCCGCCAGAGATCCTGGGCCCGCCGCGCGACATCCAAAGCCGCGCCGCGCGCCTGCTCGGCGGAGCCCGACACGCCTGCAATGGCCTGCTGACCATTGTCGGCGAGCGTCGCAGCATTGGCGACGCTTTCGGCTATGGTCGCAACGCTGACGCTCTGCTCTTCCATCGCCGCCGCGACATTGACCGCGATGCGCGTCAGTTCGTCGACGGCGCCGCTCATGTCGTCGATGCTCCCGGCCGCGTCGGTCGAGGCGCCCCGGAT
>JBEVKO010000174.1:0-17376 GCA_040509705.1 Beijerinckiaceae bacterium | reverse complement strand
GTCTGGGGCGACGCCGCGAACTACGAGACCGGGCACTGGCTCAACGGCCGTCTCGAAGGCGCGCCGCTCGATGAGCTTGTGCGCGCCATCGCTGCTGATTTCGGCGTCGCCGGTCTCGCATGCGAGGGACTCGATGATTTCGTCGACGGCTATGTGATCGACCGGCCGATGTCGCTTCGCGCCGCGCTGGAGCCGCTCGCGGCGCTTTTCGGCTTTGGCGTGCGCACCGGCCGCCTCGCGCTGGCCGGCGGGCCGCGCCGCCCGGTCGCAAGCCTCGGCGACGACGATCTGATCGCCGACGCGGAGGGTCGAACGATTGCCGCGACGCGCAAGCAGGAAAGCGAACTGCTCTCGCAGATGACGCTCGGGTTCTCCGACGCCGAGAGAGACTATCGGCGCGCGACCGCGATATCGCGGCGGCTTGCGGGCTCGAGCGAGCGTCAGACGCAGGGCGACGCCTCGCTGGTGGCGCGGCGCAGCGCCATGCAGCAACTCGCGGACGTGCGGCTTCAGGAGGTCTGGACGGCGCGCGAAACAGTGCGCATCGCCCTGGCGTCGATGCGTCTCGACATTGAAACCGGCGATCGCTTCAGATTGTCGATGGGCGAGGCGCAACGGGTTTTCGAAGCGCAGCGCATCGTCGATGGCGCAAGTCGCGTCATCGAGGCGAAGGCGGTCGACGATGCGGCGCTGGAAGCGGTCGCAGGCGACGCCGAGGCGCGCTACGCCGCGCCGCCGCCGGTGGTCGGCGCGCCGCGCATCGTCGTCCTGGATCTGCCGATCGCGCGCGGATCTCCGACGACGCTGCAGTATGTTGCGGGATTTGCGCAGCCTTGGCCCGGCGCGCTGGCAGCGTGGCGCCGGCGCAGCGCGAGCGATTTCACCGCCGAGCGCACAATCGCTGCCCGCGCTGTCGTCGGCTCGCTCGTCGATCCGCTCGCAGCCGGTCCTTTGCATCGCTGGGATCGGACGAACGCGTTCCGCGTTGCCTTGAGCGGCGGCAGCGTTGGCTCGGTCGAAGATATTGAAGCGCTGGCGGGCGAGAATGCGTTCGCCCTGTTAAAGCCGGACGGCGCCTGGGAGATCCTGGCTGCCGCCGACGCTGTTCTGACGGCGACCAAGACCTGGCGGCTGTCGCGCTTGTTGCGTGGGCTCGGCGGATCGGAGGACAGCGCATCGGTGGCTGCGCCCGCAGGGTCATTGATCGTCAAGCTCGACGAGAGCGTCGTGCCGTTGGCAGACTCGCTCGATGCGATCGGCGCGCCCGCCACATGGCGATTTGGCCCGTCCCGGCTCGATCATGCCGATCCGCGCTATGTCGAACTGACCGCGACGCCGACGGCGCTGTCGCTCACGCCATTGTCGCCGGTCCATCTGCGGGCGCGACGAACGGCGCAGGGCGTAAGGTTCACATGGATCCGCCGCACGCGAATCGATGGCGACGGCTGGGCTCTGGACGAGGTCCCGCTGGGCGAAGACATCGAGAGGTACGAGCTCGACGTTCTCGATGCGAACGGCTTCCCGCTTCGCACGCTGCAGAGCGATGCGCCATCTGCGCTCTATTCGACAGAATTCGAGATCGCGGACTTCGGCTCGCCCCAGAGCGCGATCCGCATCGCGATTGCGCAGCTCAGCGCCATCGTCGGGCGCGGCTTTGTGCGCCGCGCAACTCTTCTGATCCCATAGCTCACGATTACTCACCGACGCTGGTCGCGTCCCTTTCGGAAAGACATTGCGATGAATTCATGGCCCTTGCGAACGCACTCATCGATGTGCGCATTTTACGGCGATCCCGACATCAACCGCGACGGCCGCGCCGGCGCCGCCTGGATTCGCGCGAAGCTTGTGCGGGTGCGGCCGCCCTACCGCATGCGCTGGTCGTGGGGCGGCGATGTCGAATATCTGACAGTTCACAAGGCGTGCGCGCCTTCTCTGCTGCGCATTCTCAGCCGCGTCGCCAAGGTCTTCGGCTCGCAAGGCGCCATCGAGGAAGCGGGCATGCATCTGTGCGGCGGCGCCTTCGACTTTCGTCCGGAGCGCGGCGGCGCGTCGCTGTCGGCGCATGCGTGGGGCGCGGCGATTGATCTTGATCCCGAAGGCAATCGGATCGGTCGCGCCTGGGCGCCTCATCGCGGCATGGTGCACGAGTCCGTCATCGACGCGTTCGAGGAGGAAGGCTGGCGCTGGGGAGGTCGCTGGCGCCGTCCCGATGCCATGCATTTCGAAGCCGCCTACGCGCCGGAAGATCTCGCCCCGTCAAAGCGCGCCGCAACGCGCCAACAAGCAGATGCTTGCCGTGAGGAGAATGTCAGATGACGCAGACCAAACCCCTTTGGCGCTCGAAATCCTTCTGGGCCGGGCTGCTCGGATTCCTCGCAACGCTCGCCGGGCTGGTCGGCGTGAAGATCGATCCGGCGCGGACGGCCGAGCTCGTCGAGATTGCGCCCTTGCTGGTCGCAAACCTCGCCAGCGTGGCCGGCGTCGTCTTCCGCATCATGGCCGACTCCAGGATCGGAGGCGCAAAGGGCAGGGAACGTTGATCGCCGTCGCCGTCGCGGCCATACCGGGACGCATGACCGATCAAGCTCCACTCTCCGTCGCCGACGCCGTCGCCGCGCGCTATACCTGCCGCGCCTTCCTTCCCAAGCCTGTCGAGCTCGATGTCGTGCGCGATCTCCTCGCGCAGGCGATGCGCGCGCCGTCCGGCGGCAATCTCCAGCCCTGGCATATCGACGTCCTGTCGGGAGAATCGCTCGAGCGGTTTCTGACCGGCATCCGCGGGCGCCGCGAATCGCAGCCGCGCGGCGAGGGCGTCGAGTACGACGTCTATCCGCGGCCCGTGCCGCAGCCCTGGGAGAGCCGGCGATTCGCGGTCGGCGAGGAGCTTTACGCGTCCATCGGCGTGAAGCGCGAGGAGCGCGACCGGCGTCTGGCGCAGTTCTTCCGGAATTACGAGTTCTTCGGCGCGCCGGTGGCGATGTTCGTGTCGATCGACCGACGGATGGGGGCGCCGCAATGGTCGGACCTCGGCATGTTCATGCAGACCTTTATGCTGCTCGCATCCGGCCGCGGGTTGGCGACCTGCGCACAGGAAGCATGGGCCGTATGGGGCAGGACAGTCGCGGAATGCCTGGACTGGCCGCCCGAGCGAATGCTGTTCAGCGGCCTCGCGGTCGGCTTTCCCGATGAGGCGGCGCCGATCAACCGGTGGCGGTCAAAGCGGGCGCCTTTGGAAGACGTTGTGAGATTTCACGCGGCATGACCTTCGGTATGTGTTCAGTAGCGGTTCAGGCGCTGATGCGGCATGATGGCGCCGTGCCTCGTCCCTTGCTCTTCCTTTCGGTCGCATTTTCGCTGGCCCTGCTCGGCCGGGCGGCTCCTGCGCGCGCGCAGGCTGAATGTCTGAATTCGTCCGCCACCCAGGAGGCGGTGGCGGAAAAGCGCGCGGTTCCCCCGTCACAGGCCCTCCGGGCTGCGCGCCATCACGCGCCGGGAGAAACCTTGCGCGCCCGGCTCTGCCACCATAACGACCAGCTCGTCTATTGGGTGACGGTGCTCATGCGCGACGGCAAGGTCGGCCGCGTGCTGGTCGACGCCGCCGACGGGCATGTGGTCGAGATGCGCTGAGAAGCGCGCCGGAGACATAAGTGCGCATCCTCGTTGTCGAAGACGAACGCGACCTCAACCGCCAGCTTGTCGGCGCGCTGGAGCAGGCGGGCTACGCCGTCGATCGCGCATTCGATGGCGAGGACGGCCAATTCCTCGGCGAGACCGAGCCCTACGACGCCGTCGTGCTCGATCTCGGACTACCGAAAGTCGATGGCGTCAGCGTGCTGAAGTCCTGGCGCAAGAGCGGCCACAAGATGCCGGTCCTCATTCTCACCGCTCGCGATCGCATGAGCGACAAGGTCGACGCCTTCGACGTGGGCGCCGACGACTATGTCGCCAAGCCCTTCCACATGGAGGAGTTGCTTGCGCGATTGCGCGCCCTGCTGCGTCGCTCGGCGGGCCACGCAACCAACGAGCTCGCCTGCGGTCCGGTGCGTCTTGATGCGCGGGCGGGGCGCGTCACTGTCGACGGCGCCTCCGTCAAGCTCACCTCGCACGAGTTCCGCCTCCTGTCCTATCTGATGCATCACAGCGGCAGGGTGATCTCGCGCAACGAGATCGTCGAGCATCTCTATGATCAAGATTTTGACCGCGACTCGAATACGATCGAAGTGTTTGTCGGACGCATCCGCCGCAAGCTCGGGGTCGACATCATCCAGACTGTGCGCGGTCTCGGCTACATCCTGTCGCCGCCTGAGGCGAAGGCCTGACGTCAGATGAGCCATTCCGCCGCGCGCGAAACCTCCATCGCGACGCGCCTCTTTCTTTCGGCCGCGATCCTGTCGGCGATCATCCTCTTCGTCGCCGGCGTCGTGCTGTCGACCATCTATCGCCGCACTACGGAAGCCGGATTTGACGAGCGCCTCAACGTCTACCTGAAGGAGCTTGTCGCGGATCTTTCAGCCCCTACCGATCAGGAGCGTCAGGAACTCGGAAATCTTGGCGAACCGCGCTTCAACCTTCAGGGTTCGGGCTGGTACTGGGAGGTGACGAAGGCGGACGGTGGAACGTTCAAGGCGTCGCGCTCCCTTTTCGGCCAGACTCTTCCGAAGCTCGGGGAGGACGTGCCGCTCGAGCGCTTCCAGCCATGGAAGAAGGGTTATGTCATCGGCGCCGAGGACCGCAGGCTGCGGGTTATCGAGCGGCCGATCGATCTCGGCGAAGACGGACAGTTCACGATCACCGTCGCCGCCGATGCGAGCGAAGTCGAGGGCGAGATCCGCGAATTTCAGCTCGCGCTCGGCCTGACCTTCTTCCTCCTCGGCGCGGCCCTCGTCGCTTCCGCGCTCTTCCAGGTGAATTTCGGCCTGAAGCCGCTCGCTGATCTGCGCCGCGCCGTCTCTCGTATTCGCGAGGGCGAGTCCGAGCGCATCGAGGGAGAATATCCGCGCGACGTCGCGCCATTGGCGAGCGAACTCAACCTCCTCATCGACGCAAATCGCGAAATTCTCGACCGTGCGCGCACGCAGGTCGGCAATCTCGCGCACGCGCTCAAGACCCCTCTCAGCGTCATGACCAACGAGGTCGACGCGGCAGGCGGCGCCGTCGCAGGCAAGATCAACGAGCAGGCGGCGATCATGCGCTATCAGATCGACTACTATCTCAACCGCGCGCGCGCCGCGGCGCTGGCGGGCGCGCTGGGCACCGTTACCGACGCTACGCCCGTGCTCGAAGGTCTGACCCGCGCTTTCTCCAAGATCTATCGCGAGCGCGACTTCGATCTCGACCTTGCGGAAGGCGCCCATCTGCGCTTTCGCGGCGAGAAGCAGGATTTAGGAGATGGTCGGCAACCTGATCGACAACGCCGGGAAATATTCGAAGCTTCAGGTGCGGATCGTGGCGGAGACCGAGGGCGGCGAAAGGCCGCAACTCGTCATCGTCGTCGACGACGATGGGCCGGGATTGCCGGAGGACAGGCGCGACGGCTCCTTCCGTCGGGGTGAGCGGCTCGACGAGACCAAACCGGGTTCGGGGCTCGGCCTCTCAATCGTCCGCGATCTTGCGGCGATGTATGGCGGGAAGCTCGCGTTCGACGCGTCTCCGCTTGGCGGCTTGCGCGCGAAACTCCTCCTTCCATCCGTTTGACCTTAGCCCATCGGTCCGACCCGCCGGCGGCGAGGCGCCAATCCACTGCTGTCTGGGCTGCGATCCGAGCTATGCGGTTAATGTCAACTTAGGGCCGACGTGGTTTGACCTCACCCTGATTTCGCCGCAAGGAGCGGCGACACCCGCGGCTTCGGGCGGCCCGGGCAGGAGCGAAGAATGGACAGGCGAGTGTCGCTCGGGGCGGCGGCGGGACTGGGCTTGCTGGCCTGCGGCTGTGCGCCGGGCAATCCGCCGGGATTGGCGGAATCGTCGCTCTCTGCTCCAGCTGACGCCCTTTCTGCCTCCGAGCAACGTCGCGCCGAACTCGCCGTGCTCGAATCGGTCTCGGCCGGCGCTCCCCGCCGTTGGGACGCAGGTCGACCAGGCTACTATGGATATGTCGAGCCCGGAGCGGCTGCGGCGGGCGATGGCGGCTCCGAATGCCGTGACTTCTCGCACACCATCTTCATTGACGGCCGCGCCCGGCAGGAAGGCGGTCGCGCCTGCCGGCCCCCCGGCGGGGTGTGGCGCATCCAGCCCCCCTCTTCGTGAGCACGATGCTGTTCTGGCTCATCCTTGCAGCGATGACGGGCGCGGCGGCGCTTATCCTCCTCGCGCCGCTGGCGCGTGCGCGCTCGGCGCCGGATGAAACCAGCGACGATGTCGCATTTTATCGGGCGGCGCTTGCCGATATTGATCGCGACGCGAGCCGCGGCCTGATCGGTGAGGCCGAAGCGGGCGCAGCGCGCACCGAGGCTGCGCGGCGACTGCTGCGCAGCGAAGCCGCGGCGAGCGAACGCGAGGCTTCATCCGCGACGATCGGGCGCCGCCGCATGATCGCATCTCTTGCAGCGATGGTTCTTGTGCCGGCTATCGCGCTGCCGATTTACCTCTATGCCGGATCACCGCATCTCGCCGACCGGCCGCTCGCGGCGCGGCCTGCAGGCGATCCCGCGCAAGTGACGATCGCTGAAGCGGTTGCTCGCATTGAGGGCCACCTGTCGCGCAATCCGAATGATGGCGCGGGATATGAAGTGCTGGCGCCGGTCTATCTTCGCATTGGCCGCTCCGATGATGCGGCTCGCGCCTTCGCCCAGTCGTTGCGCATCAATGGCGAGTCGCCCGAGCGCCTCGCCAACCTGGGCGAAGCGCTGGCGGCGGCGGCCGGCGGCGTGGTTACGGGGGATGCGAAGCAGCGGCTCGCGCGCGCGCTCGAACTCGACCCGACGAACGCCAAGGCGCGATACTATCTGGCGCTTGCGCGAGATCAGGATGGCGACCGCGCCGGCGCCATCGCCGCTTTCGAGGAGCTTTTGTCCAACGCAAAACCAGACGCGACGTGGCTGAGCTCTGTCCGCGAACGCCTCGAAGAGTTGCGTGGCGCCCCTCCTGGCGGCGATGCGATCGCGACCCTTCCGGCCGATGAGCGGATGATTGCGATCCGCGCCATGGTGGATGGACTCTCGCAACGGCTGACGGCTCAGGGCGGATCGCTTGATGATTGGTCGCGCCTCGTGCGATCGCACGTCGTGCTGGGAGAGAAGGACAAGGCGAGCCGCGCGCTTGCCGACGCGCGCCGTGCGCTGGGCGCGGAAGCTTCCGCTATGCTCGACAGGCTGGCGCAGGAACTGGGATTGCAGGGATCATGACCCGCAGGCAACGTCGTCTGGCCCTGATCGGATCTGCGCTCGGCGTGCTTGGCGTCGCGGTCGCGCTCGTTCTCGTCGCATTGCGCGATTCCATCGTGTTTTTCCATCCGCCGACAGAAGTCGCGGAAAAGGCGATCAAGCCCGGAACGCGATTCCGCCTCGGCGGGCTGGTCAAGGAAGGTTCGGTGGCGCGCGGCGCAGCCCAAAGCGTGCGCTTCGTTGTGACGGACGGCAGAAGCGAGCTGCCAGTCCTCTATGTCGGCGCATTGCCCGATCTCTTCCGCGAAGGGCAGGGCGTCGTCGCGGAAGGCGTTCTTCAGGCAGGCGGAGAGTTCCGCGCCGACAGCGTTCTCGCCAAGCATGACGAAGCTTATATGCCTCGCGAGGTCGCCGATGCGCTGAAGAAGCAGGGCGTGTGGAAGGAAGGTTCGAAGACGCAATGATCGTCGAAGCCGGACATTTTGCGCTGGTGCTCGCTCTCGCGCTTTCGCTCGTCCAGGGCCTCGTCGGATTCTGGGCCGGCCGCACTGGCGACGCCGGCCTCAATGCCATGACGCGCGCCGCGGCGATGGGCGCCTGCGCCTTTGTCGCCGTCGCATTCTCAGCGCTGACCTTCGCCTATGTCGCGTCAGACTTCTCGGTCCGCAACGTCATTGAGAATTCGCACTCGGCGAAGCCGCTGATCTACAAGATTACGGGCGTGTGGGGGAATCACGAAGGCTCGATGCTTCTGTGGATGCTGGCGCTTTCGGTCTTCGCTGCGATGGTCGCGATGCGCGGACGCGATCTGCCGGATCGGCTGCGGTCGAATGCGCTCGGCGCGCAAGGCCTGGTTGCAACGCTTTTCCTTCTGTTCATCCTGGCGACGTCGAACCCGTTCTGGCGCGTCGATCCGCCGCCGTTTGAAGGCAACGATCTCAATCCCGTTCTGCAGGATCTTGGCCTCGCGATCCATCCGCCGCTGCTTTATCTTGGCTATGTCGGCTTTTCGATCGCGTTCGCGTTCGCCATCGCAGCCCTTGTCGACGGCCGCATTGATGCGGCGTGGGCGAAGCATGTGCGTCCCTGGACGCTGATCGCATGGATTTTCCTGACGCTCGGCATCGCGATGGGCTCCTATTGGGCCTATTACGAGCTGGGCTGGGGCGGCTTCTGGTTCTGGGATCCGGTCGAGAATGCATCGCTGATGCCGTGGCTGGCGGGGACTGCGCTCCTGCATTCCGCCACCGTCATGGAAAAGCGCGAGGCGCTGAAGGTCTGGACGATCCTGCTTGCGATCCTCACCTTCTCGCTGTCCCTGATCGGAACGTTCCTCGTCCGCTCGGGCGTGCTGACCTCGGTGCATTCCTTCGCGACTGACCCGACGCGGGGCGTCTTCATCCTCGCCATTCTGATTCTTTGCATCGGCGGCAGCCTTACCCTGTTCGCATGGCGCGCCCCGCAATTGCGGCGCGGCGGATTGTTCGCGCCGATCTCGCGAGAGGGCGCGCTGGTCTTCAACAACCTCTTCCTCGCGTCGGCCTGCGCCGCGGTGTTCGTCGGCACGCTATATCCCCTCGCGCTTGAAGCGATCACCGGCGCAAAGATTTCAGTCGGCGCGCCCTTCTTCAACATGACGGTTCTGCCGCTCATGGCGCCGCTTATCCTCGCCATGCCGATCGGACAGACGCTGGCGTGGAAGCGCGGCGATCTCGCTGGCTCCTTTCAGCGCCTCTTCGTCGCGTTCGGCGCAGCAATTGCTGCGACTGTCGTGACCGGAGCCCTGCTGTGGCGCGGCCCGTGGTTCGCGCCGCTCGCCATCGGCGCCGGCGTGTGGCTGATCGTCGGCGCCTTTGCCGAGGTGGCGACGCGCGCTTTTGCGAAAGGTCAGCCGCTGGCGACGTCCTGGTCGCGGCTTGCAGGTCTTCCGCGCTCCGCCTTCGGAACGGCGGTGGCGCATGCCGGCGTCGGCGTAACGGTGATCGGTCTCGCCGCAACTGCGTGGAGCGATGAGCGGGTTGCGCTGATGCAGCCTGGACAGACGATCGACATCGGCGGTTATGCTCTCACATTGGAAAGCGTCGCTCCGCGTCGCGGCCCCAACTATAGGTCCGACGTTGCGACGTTCGCGATCCTGCGCGGCGGCGAGAAGATGGGCTCGATCGATAGCGCGCGCCGCGTCTATCTCGCGCGCAACATGCCGACGACGGAGGCGGGCCTGTGGACGCGCGGCGCGAGCCAGGTCTACGTCAGCATCGGCGAGACGGAGAGCGATGGCGCGATCACGGTGCGCGCCTATTACAAGCCCCTCGTTCTGTTGATCTGGCTGGGCGCCGTCGTCATGGCGGCAGGCGGCGTGCTGTCCCTGAGCGACCGCCGCCGCATAGGCGCGCCGAAGCCGGCGCGGTCCGCGCCTTCCCCGCAGCCGGCGGAATAGCGATGTTCGCCCGGCCCGCAGCGCACCGCAGACTGGCGTTGTCGGCGATGGTCTCACTCGCGCTTTGCCTCGCGCCTGTCGCCGTTGTCGCGGTGCAGCCCGATGAAATTCTGAAGGACCCTGCGCTCGAGGCGCGCGCCCGTCATCTGTCGGGCGAGTTGCGTTGCCTCGTCTGCCAGAACCAGTCGATCGATGATTCAGATGCGCCGCTGGCGCGCGATCTGCGCATTCTCGTTCGCGAGCGCCTTACCGCCGGCGATTCAGATGCGCAGGTGAAATCGTTCCTTGTCGCACGCTACGGCGAATTCGTGCTTCTGCGGACCGCCGTCAGCGCGCGCACGATCCTCCTATGGTCGGCGCCTTTCCTGGTGCTCGGCGTGGGAGCCCTGGTCGCCTACGCGGCCGCACGCCGCCGCAACCCGTCGGCTGGCGCGTCTATGCCGTTGACGGAGCATGAAAAAGAGCGGCTCGCCAAAATCACCGGCGAGTGATCCTTACCAATCTTTCATCCTCCCGAAAGGACACGGTGAAGGGGGGATGACCATGTTGCACGTCGAGAGAGGGCACGAACGCCCGCTTCAAGAGGTTCGCAACATGATCGACACCAACAGCAATTCCTTCATTCCCGCCCGCGGCCCCCGCCGACGCTGGATGATGACCGTCGCGGCAGGCGCCATCGGCGTCGCCTCGGGTCTGGCGCTGCTTCCCGCCTTTTCGCAGAGCGACGCGTCGCGTTCGCTGTCGACGCCGCCGGCCGCCGCCACTCAGGTTCGCCCCTCGGCGCTTGCGCCTGTCTCCTTTGCGGACGTGTCCGAGCGCGTGAGCCCGGCCGTCGTGTCGGTGAAGGTCAAGATCGCGCAGGCCTCGAACGAGGACGAGGACGGCCCCGGAATGGGCCAGATGCCGCAGGAGCTCGAGAAGTTCTTCCGACGCTTCAACATGCCCCAGGAGCGCTTCCAGCGTCCGCAGGGCGGACAGATGCGCATGGGCCAGGGCTCCGGCTTCTTCATTTCGGCTGATGGCGAGATCGTCACCAACAATCACGTTGTGAAGGGCGCGACCGAGGTCGAGATCGTCACCAACGACGGCAGGACGCTCGCCGCGCGCGTCGTCGGAACCGATCCACGCACCGATCTCGCGCTGCTCAAGGTCAAGGAGAAGGGAACCTATCCGTTCGTGTCGCTTGCGACTTCCGCGCCGCGCGTCGGCGACTGGGTCATGGCTGTCGGCAACCCGTTCGGCCTCGGCGGCACCGTCACGGCCGGCATCGTTTCGGCCCGCGGCCGCGACATCGGCTCCGGCCCCTATGACGACTACCTGCAGATCGACGCGCCTGTGAACAAGGGCCACTCCGGCGGCCCGACCTTCGACCTCAACGGCTCGGTTGTTGGCGTGAACACCGCGATCTACTCGCCGTCGGGCGGCAGCGTCGGCATCGCCTTCGCAGTTCCGGCGTCGACGGTCGAAAAGGTCGTCAGTTCATTGCGCGATGGCAAGGAAGTCGAGCGCGGCTTCATTGGCGTCAACTCGCAGCCGGTGTCGACCGATCTCGCCGATGCGCTTGGCCTCGCCGACAGCAAGGGCGCGCTGATCGCCTCGGTGACCGAGGACAGCCCCGCCGCCAAGGCCGGCCTGCGCAAGGGCGACCTGATCATCGCCGTCGACGGCGACAAGGTCTCCGATCCGCGCGATCTCGCGCGCAAGATCGGCGGGCTCAAACCCGGCCAGAAGACGTCGCTGAAGCTGCTCCGCAAGGGCGCTGAGACGACGGTGTCGCTCGAACTCGGCAAGCGTCCGGCCGAGCGCGCCGACGCCGAAAACGCCCCCAAGAGCGAGCGTCGCGGCGGCTAGCTCCTCCGACAGCTACGCCCGGCCGTCCACATGAGTCGCCCCGGACGGCAAGGCGCCAAGGCAGGCTGGACGCGTCCCCGTCCAGCCTGCCGTTTTTTTGAGGCGCGCTATCGCACGAGGCCTGATGCGCTATGCTTCCCGCCATGAAGATTCTGGTGATCGAAGATGATCGAAGCGCAGTCGACTATCTGGCGAAGGCTTTTCGCGAGGCAGGCCACACCGTCGATTGCGCGACAGACGGGCTGGAGGGCTATGGGCTCGCCCAGGAATCTTCCTACGACGTGCTCGTCGTCGACCGCATGCTCCCGAAGATGGACGGGCTTTCGCTCATCCGGTCGCTGCGCGAGCAGGGCGTCGCGACGCCGGCCCTCATACTTTCCGCGCTCGGACAGGTCGACGACCGTGTGAAGGGATTGCGCGCCGGCGGCGACGACTATCTGCCGAAGCCATACGCCTTTTCCGAACTTCTCGCGCGCGTCGAGGCTCTCGGCCGCCGCAAGGGAGCGGCGAGCAAGGGCGAAGCGACGACGCTTGCGGTCGGTGATCTCGTTCTTGACAGGCTTGCCCGGCGCGTGACGCGCGGCGGGCAGGAAATCGTGATGCAGCCGCGCGAATTTCGCCTGCTTGAATTCCTCATGCAGCACGCCGGACAGGTGGTGACGCGGACCATGCTGCTCGAAGGCGTATGGGACTATCATTTCGATCCGCAGACCAATGTTATCGACGTCCACGTCTCGCGCCTGCGCGCCAAGATCGATCGCGGCTCCGACAAGCCGCTCCTGCACACGGTGCGCGGCGCGGGATATATGGTCCGTGACAGCGCTCGGTAAGCTCTGGCGGACGACGGCGTTCCGGGTCACGCTGATCAATCTCGGCGTATTCGTACTCTTCGCCATCATGGCGTTCGGCTATTTCGGCTGGAACGCCCGCCGCATCATCAACAATGAAATCGCCAGCACGATCGATGCGGAGATCAAGGGTCTCTCCGAGCAGTACGAGCAAGGCGGCATTCGCCGTCTCGCCTCAGCCGTGGAGCAGCGCGCATCGCAGCCCGGCGCCTCGCTGTATCTTGTCACCGATTTCACCGGCCGCCGCGTTGCGGGAAATATTTCGGCGCTGGCCCCCGGCGTGCTCGACCGTCCCGGCTCTTATGAGACCAACTATCAGGCGACCGACGAGGCGGATCGCCCGCGTGGGCGCGCGCTGGTGCGGGTGTTTGTGCTGCAGAGCGGATTCCGCGTCGTCGTCGGCCGCGATATTCTCGAACGCGAGCGGCTGGGCGCCGCGGCGAGGCGCACCTTCGCCTGGACCGTGATGATGATCGTCGTGCTCGGCGGGCTCGCGGGCCTCCTGATCACGAAGCGCGTGCTGCGCCGCGTCGATGCGATGACCGACGCGACGGAGCGCATCATGGCGGGCAATATCGGCCAACGCCTGCCTGGCTCAGGCTCCGGCGATGAATTCGACCGCCTGGCGACGCATCTGAACACGATGCTCGACCGCATCGGCGAGCTGATGACAGGCTTGCAGCATGTGTCGGACAACATCGCGCATGATCTCAAGACTCCGCTCACGCGGTTGCGCAATCGCGCCGAGGGCGCCCTGCGGCTTGCCTCCTCGCCCGACGACTATCGTCGCGCGCTCGAAGGCTGCATCGAGGAATCGGATAATCTCATCCGCGTTTTCAATGCGCTGTTGACGATCGCCCGGCTCGAAAGCGGACAGTCGCAGGGCGGCATGACAGAATTCGATGCAGCGGGCGTGATTCGCGATGTCGGCGAACTCTACGATCCGATCGCGGAGGAAGCGGGCGCGAAGCTCGCGATCCATGCGCCCGACAATCTGCCGCTGCGCGGCAGCCGTGAGCTGGTCGGGCAGGCTCTCGCCAATCTCATCGACAACGCGATCAAGTACGGCGCGCCGGACAGCGCCAAAGGCGCGGGCGAGATCGCAGTCTCCGCGCGCCGTGCGGCCGGCGGCGTCGAGTTCATCGTCGCCGATCGCGGTCCCGGCGTTCCCGAAAGCGAGCGCGAGCGAGTGGTGAAGCGCTTCGAGCGCCTTGAATCGGCGCGCACGCGCTCAGGCTTCGGGCTCGGATTGAGCCTTGCATCGGCCGTCGCAAAATTGCACCACGGCAGTCTCGTCCTTGAGGACAATCAACCCGGTCTGCGCGTCCGTCTCACCATTCCGGATGCGCCGGCGACCTGATCGGCGGAGACGTTATTGACGCTCGATGCAGCATCGCTTTCGCGGCGGATCGACACGGCGCCCTTTATGCCGCCTCGCAAGGATGCGAAGCGCATCTGCAATGCGTTCCTGCTCGACATCCGCGACAAAAATGTCGCGCGCGATCTTCGCGCGTTGTTCGATGATGCCCCTCAAGCGCGCGCCCTCGTTGGCGCCGCTCTCGCCCATTCGCCCTTCCTCACTGGGATTCTCCGCCGGCGGCCGGAATGGCTCTACGACATGCTTCGAACTGCGCCGGACAATTTTTTCGCTGATCTGATCGCGCAAGTGGATGCGGCGCCGCGCGTGGCATCCGATGAAGCATCGCTCATGACGGCTCTGCGCGAGGCGCGAGCCCAATCCGCGCTTGTGATTGCGCTCGCCGACCTTGGCGGCGCGTGGCGCATCGACAGGGTCATGCGCGCTCTGTCCGACTTCGCCGACGCCGCGATCAACGCCGCCGTGACATGGCTCTTGCAGCAGGCGCGCGAGAACGGGCGCCTGACGCCGGACGCCGATCAGAGCCTCGACGATGCATCCGGCCTTATCGTCCTCGCGCTCGGCAAGCATGGCGCGCGCGAGCTCAACTATTCGAGCGATATCGACATCGTTGTGTTTTACGATGCGGAGGCAGGCCGGCTTGCGCCGGATGTCGATCCTTCGGACTTCTATGTCCGTCTTGCGCGCGGCATCGTGAAGCTCCTGCAGCAGCATACGGTTGACGGCTATGTCGAGCGAGTCGATTTGAGGCTTCGCCCCGATCCGGGATCGACCGCCATCGCGATTTCGGTAGGCGCCGCGCAGACCTACTACGAAACTGTGGGGCAGAACTGGGAGCGCGCCGCCTTCATCAAGGCGCGCCCGGTCGCCGGCGATCGCGCCCTCGGCGCCGCTTTCATCAAAGGCTTGCGCCCCTTCATCTGGCGCAAATATTTCGATTTCGCCGCCATCGCCGACATCCACGCGATGAAGCGCCAGATCCAGACGGTGAAAGGCCATGACGAGATTGCGGTCGCGGGACATGACATCAAGCTCGGGCGCGGCGGCATTCGCGAGATCGAGTTTTTTGTTCAGACCCAGCAACTGGTGTTCGGCGGGCGGCGGCCGACATTGCGGGGCTCGCGAACGCTTGAGATGCTGGACGCGCTCGTCGAAGAATCCTGGATCGATGGCGCTGCGCGCGACGAACTTGCCGAATGCTATCGATTTTTGAGGACGATCGAACACCGCCTGCAGATGCGAAACGACGAGCAGACGCAGCGGCTTCCGTCGGTGGATGATGACCTCAAGCTGTTCGCACGCTTCGCCGGCTTCGAGCGCCTGAGCGGTTTCTCTGCGCAATTGTCCTCCGTTGCGCAGACCGTGCAGAAGCACTACGCCCTCCTGTTCGAGGAGGCGGAAACGCTCGCAGTCGAGGCCGGCAGCCTGGTTTTCACGGGTGTCGCCGATGATCCGGATACGCTTGATACGCTGCAGCGCATGGGATTCAGAAATCCGTCGGCCGTGGCGGAAATGGTGCGCGGCTGGCATTTCGGGCGACGCCCGGCGGTGACGACGCCGCGGGCGCGGGAGGTTCTGACCGAACTTGTTCCTGTGCTTCTGAAAGCGCTTGGCGGTACGGTGGATCCCGACGGCGCGGTGATTGCGCTCGACCGCGCGCTCGCTTCGATGCCGGCGGCGATCGAATTGTTCTCGATCCTGAAGTCCTATCCGTCGTTGCTGGCGCTGTTCGCCGAGATACTTGGGTCGGCGCCGCGTCTGACGGACATCGTCGGGGTCAACCCGCATGTGCTCGACGCCGTCATTGATCCGAGCTTCGTCGGCGCCGCGGCGAACGTCGAAGCGATCGGCGAGCGCATCATGGGGTCGCTTGAGCCGTCGACTGATTTAGAATCCTTCCTCGATCACGCGCGCGACGTGGCGCGCCAGGAGATGTTTTTAACCGGCGCGCGGCTCCTGTCCGGACTGATTTCGCCTGAGCTTGCAGGACGGGCCTACGCGCGGATCGCCGAATGCGTCATCGCGCGCTCTCTTGAGGCGGTCCGCCTCGCATTCTCAAAGGAGTATGGCGACGTCCCGGGCGCGCGGATTGCGATATTGGGTCTCGGGCGTTTGGGCGCTCGCGATCTGACCGCCGCATCTGACCTCGATCTCATCGTGCTCTATGACTTCGACAGCGGCGAAACGGAGAGCAGGGGCGCCCGCCGCCTTCACGCCACGACCTATTTCAACCGGCTGACGCAGCGCCTTGTGACCGCGCTCACCGCGCCGACGCGGCGTGGCGCGCTCTATGAGGTGGATCTTCGTCTCCGCCCTCAGGGAGGAAAGAGCCCGATCGCCACGCAGTGGCGCGGCTTTCTCAGCTATCAAGCCGAGGAGGCCGAAACCTGGGAGCGCATGGCGCTGACCCGTGCGCGGGCCATCGCGGGCGATGAGTCCCTCATGGCGGAAGCGACGGAGGCTATGGCGGCGGCGCTCTCGGCGCCGCGCGATCCGGCGACCACCGCGCGCGATGTCCTCGCAATGCGCAAGCTGATCGCGCAGGAAAAAGGCGAGGACGATCCCGACGATCTGAAAAACGCAGCGGGCGGACTCACCGACATAGAGTTTCTGGCGCAGTTCCTCACCTTGTCGCGCCCCGAAAGCAACCGTGAGCTGATCGGCATGTCAACGATCGGCGCGTTCCGCCTGGCGCGAGACAGGGGCTGGCTCGGCGCCGAAGAGGCGGCGACGCTCGAAGAGGCCTACAATGTGCAGCGCGATGTTCTGCACATGCAGCGCCTGACGGTGAAGGGACGCTTCAACTCGGCCGAAGTCGCCGACCAGGTGAAAAACCGCATCGCGGCGACGGTCGGATTGCCGAGCGCAAAGGCTCTGGACGCCCATCTATCGGATCTTCGCGCGCGCGTGCGCGCCATCTTCAACGAGCGCCTCAGCGCCTAGTCGGCTCAGGCGAATGCGATCTGCGCCGGCCTTGCGACGGGCGGGTGAATCGGCAGGCAGACGCGGACGATCGTTCCGAGCCGCGGCGCGGAGCGGATGCGCAGCGATCCGCCGTGCATTTCCACGAGCGAGCGCGCAATCGCCAAACCGAGCCCGGAACCCTTGTAGACCTTGTTGAACTGCCCTTCGCTTTGCTCGAAGGGCCGGCCGATATTGTTGAGCGTCTCGCGCGGCATGCCGATCCCGGTGTCCTCCACGAAAAGGATAACGTCGGATTCGGTTTTCCGTGCGCGCAGCGCCACATGTCCGCCTTCGGGCGTGAACTTGATCGCATTCTGGAGAAGATGCGACAGCGCCTGCTGAAGGGCGATCGGATCGATGCAGAACAACGAGGTGTCGCCAAGCGGTTCCGAGGCGAGATCGATCTGTTTTGCCCTGGCGTCGCTCTGCGCCCGCAACAGCGCCTCCTCAATGGCTTCGTCGACCCTCATTGTCTTTCGGGTAAGCACCTTGCGGCCCGACTCGATGCGGGACATTTCCAGGATGTCCTCGACGATCTGCAGCAGGAACAGGCCGCTTTCGTGGATGTGCCGGCAA
>JBEVKO010000173.1:0-8711 GCA_040509705.1 Beijerinckiaceae bacterium | reverse complement strand
GTCTGCGATAATTGCGCGGAGCAAATGGGTGGCCAACCGCACCTGATCGTCATCTCCCTCATCGATCATAGTCGCCAATGCCGCGCCTTCCTCGCGCATGATCTCTGACGCGCGCCGGTGGGCCCAATCCGTGATGTCGAAGCAAGCCATGTGACGCACTCCGCCGAACCGTGGGAGCGCCCTTTGTCTCTCAGCCATCGTTACGTGCAGCGGTGGTTCTCGCTTGTAGCACTGATGGCGCGCGAACGCTCCAGGAAATTGCGGCTCTTTCCGAACTAACCGCCGCAGAGCGGCGACGAAATGAGGATTCTCTGAGCAGCGTCGGCGCTGTCGCCCTGCTACGCGGCAGGTTTCAGCACGCCGCGGCGGATCTGGTCTTCCTCGATCGATTCAAACAGCGCGCGGAAATTGCCTTCGCCGAATCCTTCATCGCCCTTGCGCTGGATGAACTCGAAGAAAATCGGGCCAAGCACGGTCGCTGAGAAGATCTGCAGCAGCACCCGCGTCATGGTTCCTTCCTTGTCGCCGACCTTCACCGCGCCCTCGCCGTCGATCAGCACGCCGTTGGCCTTCAATCGCGCGACGTCTTCGCCATGGCCGGGAACGCGCGCGTCGACCTTCTCGTAATAGGTGGTCGGCGGCGCCGGCATGAATTTCAGACCGCCGGCGCGCAGCGTCTCCACCGACTGATAGATGTCGCGACAGCCCATGGCGACATGCTGGATGCCTTCGCCCTTGTATTCGCGCAGATATTCTTCGATCTGCGACTTATCGTCGAGCGATTCATTGATCGGGATGCGGATCTTGCCGCAAGGGCTCGTCATCGCGCGCGAAATCAGGCCCGTCAACTTGCCCTCGATGTTGAAGAAGCGAATGTCCTTGAAGTTAAAAAGCTTGCGGTACCAGTCCGCCCAGTGATCCATGCGGCCGCGATGGACGTTGTGAGTCAGGTGATCGAGATAGTGCAGTCCCGCCTTCTCGGGCTTCGGATCGCGCTCGCCGATCCAGACGAAGTCGACGTCCCAGATCGAGCCCTTCTCGCCGTATCGGTCGACGAAATAGAGCAACGATCCGCCAATGCCCTTGATGGCCGGAATGGTGAGCTCCATCGGGCCGACCTTGCTTTCGAAGGGCTCGGCGCCCAGCGACAGCGCGCGGTCATAGGCCTTCTTGGCATCGACGACGCGGAAGGCCATGGCGCAGGCGCATGGCCCATGCTCAGCCGCGAACTGTTGGGCGAAAGAATCGGGCTCGGCGTTGACGACGAAGTTGACGTCGCCCTGGCGCCAGAGCGTGACATTCTTGGACCGATGCTTCGCCACCGGCTCGAAGCCCATGGTGCGGAACAGTTCGCCGAGCTTTTCAGGTTCGGGGTGGGCGTATTCGACGAATTCGAGACCGTCGGTGCCCATCGGATTGACGTCGGTGATGGCCGGCGGGGGCGCATCGTGCGGAAACGGACCCATTGATCTCTCCAAGAATATCCTCAGACTGCAAACATAGGTCATGGCGCCCGCAAAGGGCGTGCATTTTTGCGCGGATAGGCGCTATTCTTGCACGAAAAGCGCATGGATTATGCAAATGCCGCAAAATATCTCCCTCGATGCCCTGGATCTGCGGCTGCTCGACGCCCTGCAACAGAATGCGGCGGCGACCAACGCTGTGCTCGCCGAAGCGATCGGCCTCTCGGCCTCCCAGGTCTCCCGGCGACGCCAGGCGCTGGAAGAGGCGAAGGTGATCCGCGGGTACATGGCGACGCTGGATCGCGAAGCGATCGGGCTCGGCGCGATGGTGTTCATCCATGTCGCGCTTGCGACGCACTCTCGCGACAACGCCCGCCGTTTTCGCGATCTCGTCCGTCTGACCCCGGCGGTGCTCGAGGCTTATGCGCTGACCGGGGAAGCGGACTATCTGCTCAAGGTAGTGGTAGGCGGCCTCAGGGAATTGTCGAGCCTGGTCAACGAAGTTCTCCTGCCGCACGAGTCGGTCGACCGGGTGCGATCCGAGGTCGTGCTCGAAGTGCTGAAGGAGACGAGCGCCTTGCCGTTGCCGGCCGCGCGCAGCGCTTGACGCGCCGAGCCGCCCATTCAATGAGCGCTGCTCTATCAGGGAGCCGGGCCGTGCGCCGCAAACTCATTCTCGACGTCGACACCGGCACCGACGACGCGGTTGCGATCATGCTGGCCGCGCTGCATCCGGCGCTGGATCTTGTCGCCTGCACGACAGTCAACGGCAATGTCGAGCTGGAATACTGCACTGACAATACGCTGCGCGTTCTTGATCTCGTCGGTCGCGCCGATATTCCCGTTTACGAAGGCCTTGCGCGCCCGCTCGCGCGCCACGATTTTCCGAAGCCGAGGCGCAAGGGCGATCTGCTCGAGAAGATTCACGGTAAAGCGCTGCCGCTGCCGGAAACCTCGCTGCGCAAGGCCGACAGGGGCGCGGTCGAATTCCTGATCGAGACCTATCGCGCAGCGACAGAGGAGATCACGCTGGTTCCGGTTGCGCCGCTGACAAACATCGCTGCAGCGCTTGCGCTCGATCCGAAGTTCGTCGAGCGCGTGCCGGAAGTGATGCTGATGGGCGGCGGCCATGAGATCAGCAATGTAACGCCGGCCGCCGAGTTCAACATCTGGGCCGATCCGGAAGCAGCGGCGATGGTCTTTTCCGCCGGCTTTCGCAAGATCACGATGGTGCCGCTCGATGCGACGCATCGCGCGCTGGTCACGGAAGAGGATTGCGCGCGCCTTGAGAAACTGGGACGAGCCGGCGAAGCGGCGGCGCTGCTCGTGCGACATCGCATCGGCGTCCATGATCGAATTCAGCGCATGAGCGTGCGGACGTCTGCGCCGGTGCATGACGCGCTCTGCGTCGCATTCCTCATCGACCCGTCGCTGATGAAGACAAGGCATGTGCATGTCGCCGTCGAAACCCATGGACGCCACACGATCGGCCGGACCGTCATCGACATGCAGGCTCGCGGCGACGACGCGCCCAACTGTCATGTCGCCTATGATCCGGACGCTCACCGGTTTCATGAGTTGCTCTCCGAAGCCTTCGCACGCGGCCCCTAGCGCATTTGTCCCGCCACATTTGCGGTCTAACCCCCGGAGGGCGCTGCGCACCGCGCGCTTCTCAGGGAGCAGATCGATGTTTGACGCCAAATCTTTGCTTGACGGACTCCTCGGCGGCCAACAGGCCGGCGGCATCGGCGCCGCGCTCAACAATGTGCTCGGGGAGCTTCAGACGCGCGCGCAGCAGTCGGGGCTTAACGACATGGCGGATCAGGCGCGCCAGAAGGGCGGCGCCGTTTGGCGCGAGGCTTCCGGCGGCGTGCGCGATGCGGCGAGCGAGATCGACCAGCGCACCGGCGCTTCGACAGCCTTCAACGACATCGTCGGCCAGTTGTCCGGCGGCAAATCGCCGGCGGAAATCCTGGCCCAGATGCAGGGCATGGCCGCGAACAATCCGGGCGCCGCGACGGCGATGCTGGGCGGCCTCGCCGCGGCGATCTTCGGGACCAGCACCGGACGGGGCCTTGCGACCAGCGCGGCAAAGCTTGGAGGCCTCGCCATGATCGGCGGTCTCGCCTGGCGCGCCTGGCAGAACCATCAGCAGGGCAAGCCTCTGATCGACCTTGACGCATCGCCGCAGGTCGCTCCTCCGCCGACAGGCTCGGCTTTCAGCTCCGAGGCGGCCACGAACGAGACGGCGTCGCTCTATATCCGCGCCATGATCGCGGCGGCCGCCGCCGATGGCAGTGTCGATGCGAGCGAACAGCAGGCGATCATGGGCGGCGTGAAGGCAGCCGGCTTCAATGCGGAAGCGCACGACTGGCTCGCCGATGAGATCGCCCGGCCGGCGACCGTCGCCGATCTCGTCGCAGCAACCGCCGGCCGCAAGGAGATCGCGGCGCAGGTCTATACCGCCGCTCGCATCGCGGTCGAACCTGACGCAGCCGCCGAGTCCCGCTTTCTCGGCGACCTCGCGCGCGGGCTCGGGCTCGACCCGCAACTGCGCACGCAGATCGACGCTGCAGCAACGGCGGCGCGCGCGAGCACCTGAATAAGAAGACAGAACTGCGCCGGCGGAGCTTGCGCGGAGCGCCGTCCCGTTTCATCGAAGGGACGGGCGGATGCGCCCGGCCCTTTAATGACGCTCCGCGACCAGCCCTTGTCCGTCCGCAATATCTTCTCCCGCATCGACTGGGGCATCCTGTTGATCTGCGTCATGAGCGGAGCGCGGGCGAAGATTTTCGCGGCGTTCGCCGGCGTCGCGTCGCTGACGCCGTTGGACGGCGCCGTCGCGCAGCCGTTTCCCGACCCGCGTCAGCGCGTCGAGGTGCGGTACGATCGGCCCGAAACCAGTAGCGGAGCAAATTTCATTCGCGTGCGCGATTCGCAGTGTCGCGAGAACGTCGCGGATCCTGCCGCGGACGCCGGCCTCCGTCGCCGTATCGTCGAGATCGCGGCGCGCGAATGGGAGGCGTTCCATTTTCCAACGCTCGACATTGCGAGCGAGGGATTGACGCTCGTCCCCAAGGTGCAGACGCGCGCCAGCGGGGCGGCCGGGCGCGCCATCGTTCCCGATGCGATCAACCCGCCTACGCGGGCGACGTTGTCGCGCGCTTTGCGGCTCGGCCTGGTCGAGGATGACGGCGAGGTCATCGCGCGCATCGGTGGCTATTGGGCGACTGTTCCGGGGCAGGGCGCGACAGCGACGCAGAACGTGATCTGGGGCCGCGGCGGATGGCCCGGCGCGGGTTGGGCGCAACCCTGGTCGTCTGCATTCGTCGCATGGGTCATGTGCGAGGCGGGCCTTACCCGTCAGCAATTCATGCGCGCGTCTGCGCACGCTTCCTATCTCGACGCAATCTTCAGCGCGCCAGAGGGGTCGGCTTTCTTTCCCGCGGACCTTCACACGCGACTTTCGCCTGGCGACATGGTCTGCGCCGGCCGCTCAGACTCAAAAGATATCGCAACGATCGATGAAGCCCGCATCGCAGCGGCGCAAGGCGCGCTGATGCATTGCGACATCGTCGTCGGGGTCATGCGCGACCGCATCCTGCTGATCGGCGGGAACGTCATGAATGCGATCGCCCTGACGATCGCGCCCTCCCAATCGACCGGACGAATCCGATCCACTGCGCAACGCCCCTGGTTCGGCGTCCTGAAACTGAAAGCGCCCGATGATGCGCGCGCCGGCTTGCCCTACGCCGCGTGGGAATGTCTCGGCAAGTCGCCCGACGTCGTCGCCTGTCTTCAATCCAGATAGAGAAAGAAATGAGCCATGATCACGATCAAGTCCGAACCGCTCTCAGCCGAGGCCTTCGCGCCATTCGGCGCCGTCTTTGAAGCTCCCGCGGACAAGCGGGTCTATCTCGATTCCTCGCTGGTCAATCGCCGACCCGTCGCGGCGAAGGCGTCATTCTCGCTCGTGCAGGTGGCGCCGAAAAGCGAACGGCCGCTACCGCTTTCGATTGTCGAGCGGCACGAATATTCATCGCAGAGCTTCACGCCGATGGATCCGGGGCGATTCCTCGTTGTCGCCGCGCCGAAGAATGCTGATGGCGGCGCAGACCTTTCCCAAATTCGCGCCTTTGTCGGCCGCGACTTCCAGTCATTCACCTACGGCCCGGACGTTTGGCACGGGCCGATCACAGCGCTCGACAATCCGCAGCGTTTCGCGATCATGATGTTCAACGACGGCGCGTCGGGCGACGAAGATGTGGTCCGGCACGCGGCGCCGTTCGCCGTGGTCGAGCTAGGATTCTAAAAGAAGCCCGGACAACCAACCGCCACCTGGCGGTGGCAACGCCGCCATGGTGATCGAATTGTCGCTGTCTCACGCCGCCTTGCGCTGCGGTTGCACCTCGGACGTGTAGTCCTCTATCAGCGTGCGAGAAATATTGCCCGGCGTGTAGCGATACGGACCAATCTCCGCCACCGGGGTCACTTCGGCGGCGGTTCCCGTGATGAAGCATTCGTTGAAGTTGGAGAGCTCGTCCGGCATGATCCGACGCTCGATCACTTCGATGCCGCGACGGCGCGCCAGCTCGATGACGGTCTGCCGCGTGATTCCGTCGAGGAAGCACTCCGCGATCGGCGTGTGCAACGCGCCATCGCGCGTGAAGAAGACATTGGCGCCCGTGCATTCCGCGACGCGGCCCTGCCAGTCGTACATCAGGGCGTCGGCGTAGCCCTTTTTCTCCGCCTGATGCTTGGAGATCGTGCAGATCATGTAGAGGCCCGCGGCCTTGGAGGATGCCGGCGCCGTCGCCGGATCGGGACGACGGTACTGTGCGATGTCGAGGCGGACGCCCTTCATCTTGGTCGCAACGTCGAACATGCTCGGCCACACCCAGGTCGCGATCGCGACGTGAATCTTGTTGTGTTGGGCGGAGACCGCCATCATTTCCGAGCCGCGCCACGCCACCGGTCGCACATAGGCGTCGGTCTGCCCGTTCTTCTCCAGGACGAGCGCCTTGGCGCGGTCGATCTCGGCGACGGAATAGGGGATCTCAAAATCGAGCAGCTCTGCCGAGCGGCGGAAGCGCTCCGAATGCTCGGTCGATTTGAAGATGACCCCGCCATAGGCCCGCTCACCCTCGAAAACCGACGAGCCATAGTGCAGCCCGTGGGTCAGCACATGGATCCGTGCGTCCTGCCATGGCACGATTTCGCCGTTCATCCAGATGAAACCTTCGCGCTTGTCGAATGGGACGAGGCTCATGACAGTCTCCGGTGCGGAAGCGGGCGGACTGGCCGATCAGAGGTCGGCAGACGACCAAAAGTTACCCGAATGAGGCTTGACGGGTAACAATCGCTCGGGAATATGTCAACATCACTGACATAAAATGAGCCGGGCGCGATTGGAGACGGATGTGTCGAAGACCGGTCTAGCGGCAGTTGCACGCACTCCCGACCGGGACGGGCCGGCGCCGGTGGACTTTGAAGCCATCGAATTGTTCTTCTTCGCCTATCGCGACTTCGTCTCAGAGCCAGATCGGGCGCTGGCGCGCGACGGGTTCGGGAGAGCGCACCATCGCGTCCTGCATTTCGTCAATCGCCATCCGGGCCTCACCATCGCCGAATTGCTCGACATCCTGAAGATCACCAAGCAGAGCCTCAACCGCGTGCTGAAGGATCTCATCGATCAAGGCCATGTCGAGCAGCGCTCCGGCGATGTCGACCGCCGCCAGCGGCTCCTGTTCCTGACGGCGAAGGGCGCTGCGCTGGCGGGCGAATTGGCGTCGCTCCAGAACCGGCGCATCGCCGCGGCGATGCAGGGATTGCCCGAGGGCGCGGCGCACACGATCAAGCGGTTTCTTGCCGCCATGGTCGACGCCGGCGAGCAAGACAAGGTCAAGCGGATCGTGGCCGAGGGCGCCCGCGCGCCGGACGGAGACCGCTGATGTCGATTGCCCGTCCGACCACGCTGCCAGGCGATGACGCGCCCCATATCCTCGTCGTCGACGACGACCGGCGCCTGCGTGACCTTCTGGCGCGCTTTCTGGGCGGAGAGGGTTATCGGGTGACCGTCGCCGCCAACGCGGCGGACGCAGAAGCAAAAATTGCGCACCTCGTCTTCGATCTCATCGTTCTCGATGTCATGATGCCAAAGGTGTCCGGTTTCGAGTTCGCTCAAGCGCGGCGCGCCAACGGCGATGAGGTTCCGATCCTGATGCTGACGGCCCGCGCCGACGCCGACGACAGGGTTCGCGGTCTTGAAATTGGCGCGGACGACTATCTCGTCAAACCCTTCGAGCCGCGCGAACTCACTCTGCGCATCGCGAAGTTGATCAAGCGTGCGGCGCCTGCGACTGCGCCCTCCCAACAGGCGCCGACTATTGAAGCCGTGCGGTTCGGCCCGTTTTTCTACCGCCTCGATCGCGGCGAATTGCGAAACGGCGAAGATGTCGTGCGCATCACCGAGCGCGAGCGCGACATTCTCAACCTGCTGGCGCGGGCCGGCGGCGAAGCCGTGCCGCGCCAGGCGTTGGCCGGCGACAGCGCCGAGAATGAGCGCACCATCGACGTGCAGATTAACCGGCTTCGCCGGAAGATCGAAAGGGATCCCACGCATCCCCTCCTTCTGCAGACCGTGCGCAGCGTCGGCTACCGTCTCATGATCGAGCGATGAACGCGGCGCGTCTTCTGATCCATGCCGTCGGATCTCTCTACAACCGCATCGCGGTCTGGCTGAAACGCGTTCTGCCAAAGGGCCTTTATGCGCGTTCGCTGCTGATCATCATCGTGCCTATGGTGCTGCTGCAGTCGGTGGTGGCTTATGTATTCATGGAGCGTCACTACCAGCTCGTGACGCGCCGCCTGTCGCAGGGTCTGACGCAGGACATCGCCGCGCTGATCGATCTCTATCGCGACGCGCCTGGCGTGGAACGGGCCGCGCTCGTCGCGCGCGTGGCGGAGCAAAGGCTGCAGCTTGACGTCGATTTCCTGCCGCTCGCGCCGCTGCCGCCGGCGGGACCCAAGCCATTCTTCGACATTCTCGATCCGACGCTCTCGGAAGAATTCAGCCGACAGATCAGGCGCCCGTTCTGGCTCGACACGGTCGGGCGTTCGAGCCTGATCGAAATCCGCATCCAGCTCGACGATTCGCTGATGCGCGTCATTGCACGCCGCAGCCAGGCTTACGCGTCCAATTCGGAGATCTTCCTGCTCTGGATGGTCGGCACCTCGCTGGTGCTGCTC
>JBEVKO010000172.1:0-3297 GCA_040509705.1 Beijerinckiaceae bacterium | reverse complement strand
ACCGATCCCCATCGGCGCTTTCGGACGCCAATAGGCGACGATGTTCTTGTTGACGTCCGAGTCGGAGGGAATTTCGACCAACTGCAGCGCTCCCGCGCCCCAATCGCCGATAGGTTCGACCCACAAGCTGGGTCGGCGCTCCAGCCGCTGATCATCGTCCTGAAACCACGTTGGGTCCCTCGTCCGCTGCAGCAGCCCGAAGCCGCGGGGATTCTCGTCCCCGAAGATCGAGATCTGGAGGTTCTGCGGATTGCTCAGCGCGCGCCACACCCACTCTCCGTTGCCGCGAGCCATCTGCAGGCCGGACACCTCATACACCGCGGGCCTTACGTCGTCCTGCGAGCGCCGTTCGTTCGGACCGTAAAGATACATCCCCGACATGACGCCGATGCCAATATTGTCGAGCGCTTGACGGGCGAAGAGGGTGAGCTGCGCATCGATGATGGTGATGTCGCCAGGCCGCACCGTCGCGGCGAAAACGCCGGTCGCGCTCTCGGAGTCGATCAGCCCGTGCAGATTGACGGCGTTGGCGCCGACCGGCGGCCGCTCAATCCAGATGCCGCGGAAGAACGGCGTTTCCTCGCCGCGCGCCTCGGCCAGGCGCAGCGCCAGCGCGCGGGCTGTGACCCCGTAATTCTGGGCGCGCGCAATGGCCCGGAAGAAGGTGCCTCCCTGGAAGGTCGCAACCTCGCGGTTCTGACCGTCGACCGGATCGCCGAAGAGACGCAGGCCCGAAAATGCAAGGTCGAGCCCTTGCGGAGGGGGAGGAGTCCGTCCGAAATCGAAGATGGAAGGATCATAGACGAGACGACGCACGCGGCCGTCCTCGATCACGAAGAGCTGGACCAGACGCGTGAACACGAAGCCCCGGTGCAGCGGTTCGATCGCAACGCCGCGATTTTCGCCCTGAAACAGGAACGACGCGGGATTGGCCCGGATCGTTGCGTAGCGGTCGCGCGGCAGATTGGCCCAGCCATCGGGAAGATCGTTCGGCGGGGCCGCATAGGGGCGTTTCGCGAGACCGCGCGCGACGTCCACGAGGGCGTCGGCGGAGAATGGGCGTCCGTCCAGCAGGTCGCCCAAGGGATTGGCGCTTTGGGCTCCCGACGAACTCGGGGCCAGAAAGGCAGCCGCGGCGGCGCCCGCGCTGCGGATCGCGCCACGACGCGTCAACTCATCGGTGCGGCCCTGCCGCGCCACTCGCTTCATCGCCTGACGTGGCCCCTGGATCCTGCCGACTTGCTTCTAGCACCCCCCAAGGTGGCGAAAAGGTGTTCTTAAGCAAATATCAATGGCCATCGGGGCCGCTCTTTCGTATCGGACGCGGCGTTCGGGCCGCGTTAAGAGGCTCCGGGGCAAGGTGCCTTTCGGGAATGGGATCGATGTCGAGCAACAAAAACGCGGCGCATGAGCCCTTGGCGGTTATTTTGGCCGCCGGCGAGGGAACGCGCATGCGTTCGCGCCATCCCAAAGTGCTTCAGAAAATCGCTGGCCGCAGCATGCTCGGACATGTGCTTGCCGCGGTTGAATCGGCAGGCATACGCCGCGTCGCTGTCGTCATCGCCCCGGATCGCGACGAGGTCGCAGCGGACATTCGCAGCGTCCTCCCGCAGGCGGAGGTTTTTCTACAGCACGAAAGACGAGGCACCGCCCACGCAACGCTCGCTGCCCGCGCGGCGATCGAGCAGGGAGCGTCCCAAACGATCGTTTTGTTCGGCGATACGCCTTTCGTCTCGCCCGATACCCTGAAGTCCCTTCGGGACGCCGTCATCGCAGGCTCCGACGTCGTCGGGGTTGGATTCCGTGCGGTCGATCCGACTGGCTATGGCCGTTTCATCATGAAGAATGGAGAGCTTGTCGACATCCGCGAACATAAGGACGCCAGCGACGAAGAACGTGCGATCACGCTTTGCAACGGCGGACTGATGGCGTTCGGGGGCAATGTCATCTTGCCAATTCTCGAGGCCGTCGGATCTTCCAACGCGCAAAGCGAGTTCTATCTGACCGATGCGCCGGCCATCGCTCATGCGCGCGGCCTAAAGGTCTCGGCGATCGAATGTCCCGAGCAGGACGTGCTGGGAATCAACGACCGCGCGCAACTGGCCGCCGCCGAAGCGATCATGCAGCAGCGGCTGCGCGCCCGCGTCATGCGCGACGGCGCAACATTGATTGCGCCCGAGGCGGTTTTCCTGTCCTTCGACACGAAGGTCGGCCGCGACGTTGTGATCGAGCCGAATGTCATCATCGGCCCTGGCGTTACGATCGAAGATGATGTGGTGGTGCGCGCCTTCTCGCATCTCGAAGGCGCCCATGTTTCGGCGAGCGCGCAGGTCGGTCCCTACGCTCGCCTGCGTCCCGGCGCGAAGCTCGGCCCGAAAAGCCGCATCGGCAACTTCGTTGAAGTTAAGAATGCGGAGATCGGCGCCGGCGCGAAAGCCAACCACCTCGCCTATATCGGCGATGCAAGCGTCGGAGCGAACTCCAACATCGGGGCGGGCGTAATCACCTGCAACTATGACGGCTTCAACAAGACGCGAACCACGATAGGGGAGGGTGCGTTCGTCGGAACCAACTCATCCCTTGTCGCTCCGGTGACCATCGGGGACGGGGCCTATATTGGCTCGGGCTCGGTCATCACGCGCGACGTCCCGAAGGACGCCCTCGCGGTTGGTCGGGGGCGGCAGGAGATGCGTGAAGGCTGGGCGGCGGCTTGGCGCAAGCGATATGCACACTTGAAGAAAAAGGACCATTAACCAACGGTCACAAACCGTCATTGAATTTGATTTGAAGGGCGCTCCGGAGCAAGCCACATCCTTGTCGCTGGCCGAGGTACGGACAGACTGAACGTAGTCGCGGGGGATATAACGCAATGTGCGGGATTGTCGGAATTTTGGGAAAAGGCCCGGTGGCGACGGATGTCGTCGAGGCTTTGAGGCGGCTTGAATATCGCGGATACGACTCCGCCGGGGTGGCGACTCTCGAAAACGGAACGCTGTCGCGCCGTCGCGCCGAAGGGAAGCTCAAGAATCTCGAAATCGTTCTCTCGCAAAAGCCCTTGAACGGCGCGATCGGCATCGGCCACACGCGCTGGGCGACGCATGGGCGGCCGACCGAAAGAAACGCCCACCCACATGCGACGGAACGTCTCGCCGTCGTCCACAATGGCATCATCGAGAATTTCCGCGACCTGCGCGAAGAACTCGAGAAGAAGGGTCGCAGGTTTGAATCCGAGACCGACACGGAGGTCGTCGCGCATCTGGTGACTGTCGAATTGCAGGACGGCAAGTCGCCGGTCGA
>JBEVKO010000171.1:0-4907 GCA_040509705.1 Beijerinckiaceae bacterium | reverse complement strand
TCCATGAGGCGGCGCACGTCCTCGGCCATGACCGCCGGGCCGTACTGCGCCGGGTCGTAGAGCTTCTGGCTCTCCCCGTGCCCCCGATGGTCCAGCGCAACCACCCGGAACCCGGCGCGACCGAGCGTCGTAGTCCATAGCGTATTGGTCCAGTTCACTGCATGCGTGGAGGCGAAGCCATGCACCAACATGACAGTGGCCCCGCCGCCAGGAGCGGAAGGCTCGTGAGCCGGAAGATCGATATAGGCGATGTCGACGCCGTCGGACGAAAAGTGACGCACAGGAAGGTCAGATGGGGGACGTGCACCATACTGCGCCGAAAACGCCGCGCAAGACGGCGTGGCGCAATCGACCTACGCGACGGCCGCGCGCCGGTTGCTCGGCAATGGCGAGACCAGAAGCTTGTCGATCCGGCGCCCGTCAAGATCCACCACTTCGATCCGGAAGCGTGCGACATCTATCGTCTCGCCGACCGCGGGCAATCGCCCGAGCTTGGCGATGACGAGCCCCGCCGCGGTCTCGTAGGTGCGATTCGCCGGCAGGGTGAGCCCGATCCGGTCCGCGAATTCGTCGACCGGCATCCATCCCGCCACCAGAAGCGAATTGTCGCCGCGATCGACGATGGCGGGCTCGGGATCGCCCTCCTCCGTGCGGAAGGCGCCGACGATGGCTTCGAGGATGTCCGCCGCGGTCACCACGCCGAGAAAGTGTCCGTACTCGTCATGGACGAGCCCCATGTGCACGGGCGACTCCTTGAGGACGTTGAGGACGTCAAGCGCGTCCATGGAATCGGGAATGATCGGCGCCGATCGCACCAGCTGCCTCAGATTGATCTCGCCGGGCTCAGACGAGATTCCGACGAGATCCTTCGACCAGATGATGCCGCTCGGCTCGTCCCGATTGCCGTCGTATGCGGGGAAGCGTGAGTGGGGGCTCGCCGTGATGTGTCGGACCGCCTCCTCCGGGTCGCCAGCGAGATCGATCATGTCGACATCAGTGCGCGCTGTCATGACGGAGCGGACCGGCCGGTCGCCGAGGCGCATGACGCCGGTGATCATTTCGCGCTCACCCGGCTCCAGTATTCCGGCGGTTTCCGCTTCCGCGACGAGGGTCTTGATCTCCTCTTCCGTCACCTGCTGCTCGTTGCCGCCCGCCAGCCCTATCAGCGACAGGACCGCGCGACCCGACTTCGACAGAAACCAGACCAGCGGCGAGGCCAGCCGCGCGATGACCGTCATCGCCGGAGCCACGAGGCAGGCGACCCGTTCCGGATCGCGGAGCGCGATCTGCTTCGGCGTCAGTTCGCCAATGATCAGCGAGAGATAGGTGATGATCGTGACGACGGTTCCGACCCCGACCACATAGGCCCAGGTCGGCGGCATGCCCCATTCCGACAGCGTCCCGCTCAGCCGGTCGCCGAGGGTCGCGCCAGAAAATGCGCCCGACAGAATGCCGACCAGTGTAATGCCGATCTGCACCGTGGACAGGAATCGGCCGGGATCGGAGGCAAGTGTGAGAGCTCGACGGGCGCCCTTGACGCCCCGATCCCTCATGGCGCGCAGGCGGGCCGGACGCGCGGAAACGACGGCGAGTTCCGACATCGCCAACAGCCCGTTGACGATGGTCAGCAGGAGGACGAGTCCGATTTCCAAAAAGATCATGACGCATAAGTAACACGGAGCGGCTGGTTTTCGCGAGACGTCGCAAACCTTGCTTCCGTCCGGTCCCGGTTGACCTCCTTCCGGCGATGTGGTCCCCAACGAACCAAAGTCTGGTCACAGGAATCCATCTCATGGCAGACACTGGAGTTCCCCACTTCCAGAACGACGTTGGGGCTGCCGCGATTCACATCGGCGTCCGTGAATTTATGTGCATTGGTGCGACGCCGCCGTTCGACCACCCGCACGTCTATCTCGATATGGGCGCCGACTCCGAGATCATCTGCCCATATTGTTCGACGCTGTTCCGTCATCGGGCAGAGCTGCACGGCGGAGACACCGATCCGGCCGGCTGCGCTTGGTCGGCCCAACTGACGGGTCAGGCCGCCGCCTGATCGCGGCGCCCATGGCCAATGGCCGACAAATCCTCGCAAGCCATCCTCGTCGCCGGCGCGGGCATTGCCGGGCTGACATCCGCCATCGCGCTGGCGCGGGCTGGATTCGACGTCCGACTGATCGAACGTGCGACGCGATTCGAGGAAATCGGGGCCGGGCTGCAGCTGTCTCCCAACGCCAGCCGTGTCTTGATCGAACTCGGCCTCGGCGCGGCAGTTGCGCGCCAAGCGGCCACGCCGCACGACCTCGCTATTCGACGCCTGACGTCCGAACGCGTTATCGCCTCGATGCCGATGAACAATGCGCAAGATCGCTTCGACTCCCCGTTCTGGACCATCCTGCGAGCCGACCTTCAGACCGCTTTGATCGACGCTGCGCGCGGCGAACGGCGCATCGCCTTCCTTGTCGGTCGCACCCTCGATGATGCGCGCAGCACTGGGAACGGGGTATCCGTCAACGTCCGAACATCGTCCGGCGGGCTCGAGCGAATCGAAGGCTCCGCGCTGATCGGCGCAGACGGATTGTGGTCGCGGGTCCGCCCCATTGTCGGCGAAGCCGCCCAACCCCGATACATCGGTTATGAGGCATGGCGCGCCTTGTTGCCTGCGGCGGATGCGCCTCCTGATGCGATGCAGGACCGCGTCAATCTTGCGATGGGGCGCGACGCTCATCTCGTTCACTACCCCGTCGCCGGCGGGCGCCTCGTCAATATTGTGCTGGTGAAGAAGGCATTGTCGGTGCGCGACGACTCGCGTCTGGGCGGCTGGAGCGCGCCTGGCGATCCAGCCGAACTCCAGGACATCGTGAAGACCATGAAGGGACCGATGCGCGACCTCGTCGCCTCGGTTGCTTCCTGGCAGACATGGTCGCTCTTTGATCTTGGGCCGCTTGCGACCTGGTCGCGCGACCGCATCACCATCGTTGGCGACGCGGCCCATCCGACCCCACCGTTTCTGGCGCAGGGCGCAGCGCTCGCGATCGAGGATGCTGCAATTCTCGCACAGGAAGCCGCGCGCACGCCTGAGGATTTCGCTGGCGCCCTTCGCCGCTACGCCGACAGGCGGCGCGCGCGCGCGGCGCGCGTTCAACGCGCCTCGCAGGCGAATGAACGAAACTACCACGCGCGTGGCCTCATCGCGATTGCGCGCGACCTTGTGATTGCGCGGCTTGGCGGGAATGGCATGTTGAGGCGCTATCAGTGGCTTTATGGCTGGACGCCTGACTCGTGACCCCTCCAATCAATCCACGCCTTCTCGACACCGCAACGCCACCTATTCCCGAGGCGCGCGCCTGGATATCGCACTATGGCGGCGCGCACGGCCCGCTGATCGATCTGTCGCAGGCGGCACCCGCGGTCGTTCCGCCGCAAGAGATGCTGCATCGTCTGGCCGCCGCCGCATCCGATCCAGCAAGCGCGAAATATGGCCCGATCGAGGGCGATCTTGCACTACGCGAAGCCTATGCGCGCGATGTCGCAGAGACCTATGACGCGACAAATATTGGCCTCGACGAAATCGCCATCACGGCAGGATGCAATCAGGCGTTTATGGTGGCCGCGATGGCGTTGGCGAAAGCCGGCGATGCGGTCCTCCTGCCTTCGCCCTGGTATTTCAACCACAAGATGGCGCTCGACATGCTCGGCATTGAAGCGCGCCCTCTGCTCTGCACCGCCGAGCGCGGCTTTGTTCCGGACCCGGCGGAGGCCGAGCGGATGTTTGACAGCCGCACGCGCGCCATTGTGCTCGTTACGCCCAACAACCCGACCGGCGCGATCTATCCTCCCCACGTCATCGCAGCGTTCGCCGGGCTCGCGCGCGAGCGCAACATTTGGCTTGTGATCGATGAGACCTATCGCGATTTCATGCCGGACGGGGTAGATCGCGCGCACGACCTCTTCGTCGATGGCGGGCGCGATCGCGTGATCCAGCTCTACAGCTTTTCCAAATCCTATGCAGTTCCCGGTTATCGCCTCGGCGCCATTCTCGGTCCGCCGGAATTGATGCGCCAGATCGCCAAAATCCTCGACACGCTGCAGATCTGTCCCGCGCGCGTCGGGCAGGTGGCGACGTCCTGGGCGATCGGAGCGCTGCGAGCGTGGCGCGATGACAACCGCGTTGACATCAACGCTCGCGCCGCGGCATTTGCCGACGCGATGAATAACGCGCCGGGCTGGCGCATCGATTCCATCGGCGCCTACTTCGCTTTCGTTCGTGGCCCCTATCCCGGCGCAGCAACGGAGACGGTGGAGAGGCTCGCCGTTGGTCGCGGCGTGCTGGCCCTTCCGGGCGCATGGTTCGGACCTGGTGGCGAAGGCCATCTGCGCGTCGCCTTCGCGAACGCGCCAATGGAAATGCTGGGCGAAATTCCCGCGAGGATAGCCGGCGTCGCCCAATGACGACTTAGGATCTGGCCGCCGCGATGCCTGACTATTCGGCGGCCTGAATGCGCGCCGGCGCGGGCGCAGGGGCCCCACGGTTCATCATTTCGGCATGCATCGCCTTGATCGCCGTCGACGCCGTCTTCTCGAAGAGGAAGGGCAGGAAGGCGTGGACAAGAGCCGCGAAAGCAGCGCCGAACAGCCGAAGCGAGTACCGCATGGCCACGCCGAAATGTTCGACGTAGTTCTCGCCGACGGCTTCGGGATGCCTGGTGAAGGCCTCGCGGACGACATGGATCATAGCTGATTCCTCCGAAGCAAAAATTATCCACGGATTCGGCGGGAAATCATCCCAAAACATGTTGCAACCGCGAGAGAATGTGGTGATAATATCTTAACAATCTGGAATTTATGGGTGGCTTATCCCAATCTGGATGAGACAGACAAACGCCTGATCGCCCTTCTCCAGTCGGACG
>JBEVKO010000170.1:0-7425 GCA_040509705.1 Beijerinckiaceae bacterium | reverse complement strand
GGCGACAACCGCGACAACTCGCTGGACTCGCGCGACCAGTCGCCGGGCGGCGTCGGCTTCGTGCCGCTCGAGAATTTTGTCGGCCGCGGGGAGATCATTTTCTTCTCGTTCGACTACGGCCGGGTGCTGAGTTACGATAAGGCGAACCGCCCAGTGTTCGAATATTCCGCGTGGCAGGTGTGGACATGGCCCACGCAACTACGCTTCGGCCGGTTCTTCATGCCGGTCAAATGAGCAAGACGCGCCCCGATCTCTCGGACCTCGAGGCTCGGATCGGGCGCGTCTTCGCCAATCGCGATCTTCTGCTGCGCGCGCTGACTCACGTCAGCGCAGCGCCAGCAAGCCGGGATCGCCGCGACAGCTACCAGAGGCTCGAATTTCTAGGCGACCGCGTACTCGGCCTCGTCGTCGCCGATATGCTGATGGCCGGGTTCCCCGACGCGCCTGAAGGGGAATTGTCGCGCCGCCTGGCGGAGCTGGTGCGGCGTGAGACATGCACCGAGGTTGCGGCGCTCTGGGGTGTGGGTTCATTTCTGCGCATCGGCGCCGGTGAAGCGGTGGCCGGCGCGCGTCGCAACGCCACGATCCTCGCCGACGTGTGCGAGGCGATCGTCGGCGCCGTCTATCTCGACGGGGGAATCGAGGCCGCGCGCGACGTGATCGCAAACAGTTTCGGACAGCGCCTCTATTCGTCGAACCGGTCGCTGCGCGACGCGAAGACAAGCCTGCAGGAATGGGCGCAGGGAAAAGGGCTGGCTGCTCCGGTGTATCGAACGGTGGAGCGCATCGGGCCAGATCATGCGCCGAAGTTCGTCATCGAGGCGGTCGTGGAAGGCATGGAGGCGGCGCGCGGCGAAGGCTCGTCCAAGCGCGACGCCGAGCAGCGAGCGGCCCGCGCCATGCTGGAGCGCGAGGGTCTGGCGGGTGAGGGACCATGAACGCTTCTGATGAAACTGAAACGCGCTGCGGGTTCGTCGCGTTGATCGGCGCCACCAATGCCGGAAAGTCGACGCTGATCAATCAACTCGTCGGATCGAAGGTGTCGATCGTGTCGCGCAAGGTGCAGACGACGCGCGCGCTTGTGCGCGGCATTGCAATCAATGGCGACTCGCAGATCATTTTCGTCGATACGCCAGGTATCTTTGCGCCGAAGCGTCGTCTCGACCGGGCGATGGTCACGAGCGCCTGGAGCGGCGCCGCGGATGCCGATCTCGTCGTCCTCATTGTCGACGCCAAGAAGGGCGTGGAGGAGGACGTCGAAGCGATCCTGAGGCGCCTCGCAGACGTTCGACAGCCGAAGGCGCTGATCCTCAACAAGATCGATCTAGTCCCGCGCGATTCGCTTCTGGCGCTTTCGGCCGATCTCAATGAGCGCACGGCATTCGACGCGACCTTCATGATCGCTGCGACCAAAGGCGACGGCGTCTCGGGGTTAATGGAATGGCTGGCCGCGCGAATGAAGCCAGGTCCCTGGCTCTATCCAGAGGATCAGATTTCGGATGCGCCGCTTCGGATGCTCGCGGCCGAGATTACGCGGGAGAAGATGTACGACCGGCTGCACCAGGAGCTGCCTTATCATTCGACCGTCGAGACAGATTCGTGGGAACAGCGGCCGGACGGTTCGGTGCGCATCGAGCAAACGATCTATGTGGAGCGCCAAAGCCAGCGCAAGATCGTGCTGGGCAAGGGCGGACAGACGATCAAGGCGATCGGCGCTGCGGCGCGCAAAGAAATCGCTGAAATCGCCGAAGCGCCGGCCCATCTTTTTCTTTTCGTGAAAGTGCGCGAGAACTGGTCAAACGATCCGGATCGCTATCGCGGCATGGGGCTCGAATTTCCGGCGTCGTGAGGTTTGCATGTTCCCGACAATCAACACGAGCCGCACGACGGTCTATCGCGTCCTCACCGGACCTGACGACGCGGCGTTCTGCCATCGCGTCAGCGAAGCGCTCAACAAGGGCTGGGTGCTCTACGGTTCGCCGTCGTTGACCTTTGATCCAGTGAAGGGAAGCGTGATCTGCGCACAGGCGGTCACCAAGGAGATCGACGGCGAGTATCGTCCCGAGATGAAGCTTTCCGAGGCGTGACCGTGGCGATGCGCGCACGCACCGCGTAGTGAGATCTGCAGGAGGCCGCAGGGCAACGCCGAATGGAATGGACCGACGAGGCGATTGTGATCAGCGCGCGCCGCCACGGTGAGTCGGCGCTCATCGTCGAAGCGATGACGGCGACGCGCGGCCGGCACCTCGGCCTCGTGCGCGGGGGCCGTTCGCCGAGATTGCAGCCGATCCTGCAGCCGGGAAATAGCGTCCGACTGGTCTGGCGGGCGCGGCTCGAAGAGCACCTCGGCCATTTCTCAGTCGAGGGGCTCGCGCTGCGGGCGGGACGGTTGATCGACAACGCCAGCGCGCTCGCGGCGCTCGCTCATCTCGGCGCGCTCGTCCGGCTTCTCGCGGAGCGCGACCCACATCCTTCGCTCTATGCTGCGCTCGAAGCGATTCTTTCCCATCTCGACGACCTTGCGCTGTCGGCTGCGCTGATCGCGCGCTTTGAACTGATGCTGCTGGCGGAATTGGGATTTGGTCTTGACCTTGCCGCCTGCGCTTCAACAGGCGCGCGGGAGGATCTCATTTACGTGTCGCCAAAGTCGGGACGCGCCGTGTCGCGGACGGCAGGCGAGCCGTTTCGCGACCGGCTGTTGCCTCTGCCTCGCTTCCTGGTGGCGGGAGATCCGGCCATTGCGCCATCCCGCGCGGATCTGGTCGACGCCTTCAGGCTGACCGGCCGCTTTCTCGACCGTTTGGTTTTCGAACCGCGCACCATGCAGCAGCCTGAAGCGCGCGAGCGCTTCGTCAATGCGGTGGCGCGTCTCCAATGATCTAGGTGGGGTTTTCATGACGTTGCTGATTGCCGGACTTGTTCTTTTCATCGGCGCGCACGCCGTGACGATGATGCGCGACGTGCGCGCGGAACTGATCGGACGAATGGGGGAGGGACTCTACAAGGGCTTTTATTCGCTCGCGTCAGGCGCGGGGCTTGCACTGATTGTCTGGGGTTACATTCAGTATCGCGCGAGCGGCTATATTCCTGTCTGGGAGCCTCCGCGCTGGACGCGGCACCTCGCCTGGACGCTCATGCTCCCTGTGTTTCCGTTGCTGATCGCAACCTATGTCCCGGGGCGCATCAAGGCTGCGCTCAAGCATCCGATGCTCGTCGCGGTGAAGATCTGGGCGCTGGCGCACCTGCTCGCGAACGGCGACCTCGGCTCAATCCTTCTCTTCGGATCGGTGCTCGCCTGGGCGATCATCGACCGTATCAGCTTGAAGCGGCGGGCGGTTCAGTCCGAAGTGGCCGCAGCGCGCGCGCCGGATGCGGCGACGGCGACGCGCAACGACGTCATCGCCATCGTCGTGGGGCTGGCGATCTACGCCGCCGTGTTGCTCTGGCTCCATCCGATCCTGTTCGGCGTGTCCGCCCGAGCCTGACCACGTTGGCGCCCGGGACAGGCCCGTGGTAGGGACCGCCCGGTTTTGAAGCCATTCGCCCGCGCGACGCGGGTCAGGGACGGGCATGAGCGACATTTTCAGGGAAATCGACGAGGACCTGCGCCGCGAGCGCATGGGGGCCCTGTGGAAGAAGTACGGAAACTGGGTCGTGACCGCCGCCCTGCTGATCGTCGCCGGAACCGCCGGCTGGCGCGGCTGGGAATATTGGCGCACGCGCGAAGCAGAGGCGGCGGGCGCACGCTATGAAAAGGCGCTCGAACTCGCCCGCGACAGCAAGGACGCGGAGGCCGAACAGGCGTTTTCGGCCGTCGTGGCGCAGGCGCCGGGGGGGTACCGGATTCTCGCCCGCATGAGGGGCGCGGCCGAAATCGCCAAGCGCGATCCGGAGGCCGGAGTCGCGGCGTGGCGCGCGATAGCCGGCGACGCAGGAGTGGGCGGGGTCATTCAGGACCTTGCGCGTATCCGCATCGGATATTTGATCGTCGACAAGGCGTCGTACGCTGACCTCGCCAAGGAGACTGAAAGCCTGACTGCCTCGGGGAGCGCGTATCGCAACGCGGCGCGTGAACTGCTCGCGCTCTCGGCGCTCAAGTCCGGCGACACGACGAACGCGGCCAAATGGCTCGACCAGATCGTCGCCGACCGGGAGGCTCCTCAGGGCATGCGCCAGCGCGCCGAGGCTTTTCTCGGGTTCGTTGCGGGCGGCCAGGTCCGGACGCAGTAGCTATGGCCCGAAAGCGCGAGCGCAGGGCGGGCGCCGCGTTCACGCTCGCAATCGTCGGCCGCCCGAACGTCGGTAAGTCGACGCTCTTCAATCGGCTCGTGGGGAAGAAGCTGGCGCTAGTGGACGACCAGCCCGGCGTGACGCGCGACCGAAGGGAAGGCGATGGAAAGCTCGGCGATCTCACGTTCCGCGTGATCGACACCGCGGGACTGGAGGAAGCAAAGAGCGGGACGCTCGAAGCGCGCATGCGCGCGCAGACCGAAGCCGCGATCCGGGATGCGCAGGCTGTCCTTTTCATGATCGACGCTCGCGCCGGCGTGACGCCGACCGACAAGGCGTTCGCCGCCGAAGCGCGCAAGGCGAACAAACCGGTTGTTCTGTTAGCCAACAAGGCGGAGGGCCGGGCAGGCGCCAACGCGGCGGTTGATGCGTTCGAACTCGGCCTCGGCGATCCCGTCGCATTCTCGGCGGAGCATGGCGAGGGACTTGCTGATCTTTACGACGCCCTGCGGGCGATCTCAGATGGGATCGCAGAAGCTTCCGAAGACGACGACGGCAAGGACTCCGATGCCGCGGATGCTCAACACGCGCTCAAGATCGCAGTCGTCGGGCGTCCGAACGCCGGCAAATCAACGCTCATCAACAGCCTGATCGGCGAGGACCGTCTGCTGACAGGTCCGGAGGCCGGCATCACGCGCGATTCGATTTCGATCGAATGGTCCTGGCGCGGCAGGCCCGTGCGACTCTTCGACACGGCTGGCCTGCGCAAACGCGCTCGCGTGGAAGGCAAGCTGGAGAAGCTGTCCGTCGCCGACGCCTTGCGCGCGATACGCTTCGCGGAGGTGGTGATCCTTCTGCTTGACGCCACCATTCCTTTCGAAAAGCAGGATCTTTCGATCGCCGATCTCGTCGAGAAGGAAGGGCGCGCCTTGGTCATCGCGGTGAACAAGTGGGACCTCGTCGCTGGCGACACCGGCCTCTTGAAGAAACTGCGCGAGGACGCGACGCGACTCCTGCCGCAGCTGCGGGGCGTTTCCGTCGTCTCGGTGTCCGGCGCGATGCAGAAGGGCTTCGACAAATTGATGGACGCCGCCTTCGCCGCGGAGGAGACCTGGAACAGGCGAATTTCTACATCACAGCTCAATCGATGGCTGAGCGGCGCCGTTGCAAGCCATCCGCCGCCGGCGGTTTCAGGCCGCCGGATCAAGATCCGCTACATGACGCAGGCGAAGGCGCGGCCGCCGCTGTTCGCCATCTTCGGAAACCAGCTCGACGCGCTGCCGACCGCCTACACGCGGTATCTGACGAACGGCCTGCGCGACGCCTTTGAACTGCAGGGAACGCCGATCCGTCTGTCAATGCGCACGAGCGACACTCCGTTTGACAAGTAGAAGCCGCAGGAAGCGAAAGCCGGGCCTGCCCAAGGGGGCGTCGCGCCGCTTGAACTTGCGCCTGCCGGCATCTACTTGTGGAGTCGTGACGAGCGCGCACTCCATATGACCAGCCGACGCCTCGCCGCGATCCTGCTCGCCGACGTCGTCGGCTATAGCCGATTGATGCAGGCCGACGAGGTTGGAACTCTGCGCAAGCTGAAGGAACGCCATCGCTCCGATATTGCCCCCGCAATCGCCGCCCACGGCGGACGAATAGTGAATGCGCCGGGCGACAGCTTTCTGGTTGAGTTTGGCAGCATCATCAATGCTGTGCAATGCGCCGTCGACATCCAGCGCGTCATGGAAGAGCGCAACACGCCGCTGCCGGCGGACCAGCGCCTCGACTTTCGCATCGGCGTCAATCTTGGCGACGTGGTGGTGGAAGGCGAGGAGGTCTTCGGCGACGGCGTCAATCTAGCTGCGCGTCTGGAGGCGTTGTGCGAGCCCGGCGGCGTTTGTCTTTCGGAAGCGGCATATCAACATGTGCGGCAAAAGCTTCCGCTGGCCTATCACGATATGGGGCGACACGAGGTCAAGAACTTTCGTGAGCCCGTACACGCCTATCGAATTTCGTTGGAGTCGCAAGCCGGCGGCGCGAGCGCACCGTTGACAGAGGGACCGGCGATTCTCGTACTCCCATTCGCCAATATGAGCGGGGAGGCGGAGCAGGAGTTTTTCGCGGATGGGCTGACCGAAGACATCCTTACAGAACTGTCGCGCTTCAAACATCTTTTCGTAATTTCACGCAATTCGGCGTTCAAGTTCAAGGGCAAGGCTGTCGACATTCGCCAGGTCGCGCGGGAGTTCAAAGTCGGGTACGTCGTGGAAGGCAGCGTTCGAAAGGCCGGTGGTCGGGTTCGCGTGACGGTGCAGCTTATCGACGGCGAAAGCGACCGTCACATCTGGGCCGAGAAATACGACCGCCAGCTCGAAGACATTTTCGCGATCCAGGACGAGGTAACCTCGGCGATTGTTTCGATCTTGCCGGGGCGCGTCGAAGCGGCCGCAAACGAGCGCGTGGCGCGCAAGACAACCGAGAACATGGCTGCATACGAATGCGTGCTCGCGGGAAAGCTCCTTCACCATCGATCGAACCAGAGCGACAACGCCTCCGCCCTTCGCCTGCTGACTCGCGCGGTTGAACTCGACCCGAGCTACGCGCACGCGCATGCTTGGTTGGCCTGCACGCTGGGTCAGGGATGGGTCAACGGCTATTGCGAAGACCGCGATGCGCAAATGAGCAAGATTTTGGCGGAGCTCGAAATCGCGCTGAGTCTTGACGACAATGACAGCGATGTTCATCGCATTTTTGCAGCCGCCAGCTTAAGCTTCGGACGCCATGAGAAAGCAAACTATCATCAGCAGCGAGCGCTGAGCCTAAATCCGAATGATGATCTTATCGTTGTCCAGCAGGGCGAATTCCTGACTTGGTTCGGACAGCCCGAGGATGGCGTTCCGTGGATAGAGAA
This sequence comes from Beijerinckiaceae bacterium, assembly GCA_040509705.1. Lineage (GTDB taxonomy): Bacteria > Pseudomonadota > Alphaproteobacteria > Rhizobiales > Beijerinckiaceae > Terrirubrum. The sequence goes on along the minus strand of JBEVKO010000170.1, from coordinate 293 downwards.
GGCGATGCGCCTCAACCCGTTTCATCCTCCCAGATACTGGAATCATTTGGGCCGGGCGCTTTTCGTCGCCCGCCGCTACCAGGAGGCGATCGCGGCCTTTCAGCGCATTTCGTCTCCCGATCAGTTTCACCACGCGTTTCTGGCGGCCTGTCATGCGCAGGTCGGGAATGCAGCGGAATCCGATCATCACGCAGCGGAAACGTTGACGCGCGATCCCTCCTTCACAATCGAGAGCTATCTCGCGACGTTACACTATCTGAAGCCAGAAGATCGCGATCATCATCACGCGGCCC
>JBEVKO010000169.1:0-7503 GCA_040509705.1 Beijerinckiaceae bacterium | reverse complement strand
CGTTCGAGGCGCCGCCGCCGAGTATGGCGTAGATCGCCTTCGGCGACACCTTCTGCTGCTGGAACGTGCGCGCCATCAGGATGAATTCGTTGAGATAGTTCGATGGAATGATGAGATCCGGATTGGCGGATTTGATCTTCAGCGCAATCGTCGTGAAGTCGCGCTGCGGCGTCGGGTGCGAGATGGTCTCCAAAATCTGGAAGCCGCGGCCAGGCAGTTGATCATTGAGCAGCTTCGCCATGCCGGCGCCGAAGGCGCTGTCCTCGTGGACGATCATCACCGTCTTCACCGGCTTGCCGGCGCCATCATTGAGGCGGGCGAGATTGTCGAGCGCCGTCGCTGTGATCTTGCCGAAGCCCGGCCCGAAGCGGAACGTGTTGGTCAGGCCGCGACCGACGATGGCGTCGACCACGCCGACATCAACGACATGCGGCAGATCGTACTTCGCCGCCTGCTGGGTGGTGGCGAGCGCGATGCCGGAAGCGAACGGGCCGAGCACCACCGGTACGCCGGCTTCGTTGAGCTTATCGATCTCGGCGGCGCCGACTTCAGGCTTCGACTGCGCGTCGGCGAGAACCGCTTCAAGCTTGGCGCCGCCCATCGATTTGATTCCGCCCGCGGCGTTGATCGTCTCGATAGCCATCAGCGCGCCGGCGCGGCTCTGTGCGCCGGAATAGGCGAGGGGACCGGTGACGGGGTGCAGCACGCCGACCTTCACCGTCGTCGTCTGCGCCCGCAACACGGCCGGGCTTCCGATCGCGGCCGCCGTCGCAGCGAGCGCGGCGCGCCGGGTCAATCTCACAGTCATGCAAACCTCCTCACATGGGATCGAGACATAACATCAAGGCAGGGGGCCGTGCAGCTCGGCGGGCGCGGATCCGGCGTCCGCCCAGAGGTTGCCGAATTCGCCCGCTTCGCGCGTCAGCGCGAGCCGGTAGCGGTAACGGTCTGGCCGGTAGGCGGCGCGAATGTGCTGCACGGGATCGCCGTTCTCGGCGATCACGGTGCGCTGGATGGTGAGCAGCGCCGCGCCGACTTCCGTCTGCAGCGCTTCCGCGATCTGCGGATCGGCGATCGCGGCCGAGAAAATCTGCGTTGCAGACGCGACCTTCACGCCGGCCCGCTCGATCAGGGTAAGCATCGGGGTCGCACCGAGGTCATCGCGACCGAAGGTAAGGCCGATCGGTTCGGGCACCCATGTCGTCAGGTAGGAGAAGGGCGCGCCTGAGCGGCTCCGCACGCGCACGACTCGCTGCGCGCGGACGCCCGCGTCAAGCCTCAGCTCGCGGCGAACGTCGTCGGGGGGAACGACATAATCGAACGAGAGCACGCGCACCTGGGTTCTGAGACCCATCTGAACGAGGTTCTCGATCAATCCTTCAATGCTTGCCGCAGCCTTACCCGTTTGCTGCGACGGCGGAACGACGCGCGTGCCGCGGCCGCGCTTGCGATCGACAAGGCCGAGCGCGGCGAGATCGTTCAGGGCCCGCGCGGCGGTGATGCGGGAGACGCCGAACTCGCGCGCCAAATCCATTTCGCCCGGAACCACGCCATTGTCATAGACGCCGCCTTCGATCCGCTGACGCATGATCAGGAACATTTTGTGATAGAGCGGCGTCACGCCGCCGCCATCGGAAAGCGCAGCGCGGGAATTTTCAGTGGTGTCGCGGCGCGGCGCCGCGGGCGGGCCCGGCGAGCCCACATGCCTTAATGACATGACATTAGGCTAACAGCAGGCCGTCCTGGCATGCAAGGCCAAAGGGCAAGCAATCATGAGTCTCCACTGCTTGTTCGCCAAGCGCCCGCCCGTCGTTCAGGCCGGCGGAAACGTCTCGGGAAGATCAGCTTTTCCCGCCGCCGTGAGAATGATCGCGAGCGTGATGCTTGTGATCGTGGCAAGAGTGATCGCTGTGAGAGTGATCGTGCGCATGATCGCCTTCGCGCCCATGCCCGTGAGCATGCTCATGGCCATGGTTGTGCGAGTGGCCGTGGCCGTGACCGTGATCGTGGTGATGATGGTGAGCGTCGCGCTCGGGATCGAACCGGCGCGTCACCGCGGCGAACGTTGCGCCCTGGCCACGAATGAGTTCATCCACTACGGGATCAGCGGCGACGAACAGCGCGTCGGCCGCGGCCTCCATCGCGACATGGTTGCTGCCGAGATGCCAGGCGAGCCTCGCGAGCCGCGCCGGATTCTCGGTGCGGATTTCATAGAGCCTTTCCTCGGCCGCGTGAATCCGCACAAGCCGGCCATCCTCCAGCTTGAGCGCATCGCCGTCGCGAAGCGCGGAAATGTCGTGGAGGTGAATGTGGATGTCGATGCCGCCTTCAGTGACCACATTGCGATGATGATCGCGCCGCGCATGGTGATCCAGCGTCACGCTGTCGGCGACGCGGTCATCCTTGACGGCGGGCTTGCGGACGACGGCGATGGCGTTGGTGGGCATGAGCGAGAGTTCCGAAGTTTTCGAGAGGGTCGTAGCGCAGGGAGGGGGCGGGCGCCACTCTAGGGGCGCCAGACCGTCATCTCCGGAGCGTCGAGCGGCGATGAAGGATCGGCGAGTTCGGCAAGTCCGAGAAAGGCCGGCTCCTCCGCCGTTACAATCATGACCGGCATGCCTGCGAGCATTCGCTGCATCGGCGCGCGATCGGCGAATGCGGCGCAGAAGCGCTGCGGATTGATCAGCGGAACAAGTCTGGGCGCGATTCCGCCGCATATAAAGACGCCGCCCGTGGCCTTGGCCGTGAGCGCGAGATCGCCCGCTGCGCGCGCAAGCAGGGCAAGGAAAAGTTCGACTGCGGCGGCGGCGCGGGCATCCTGTCGCGAAAGAGTGAGATCAACCACGATCGAAGGCGAACGTCGCTCCGGCTGCGCGCCTTCCGCCAGCCCGATTGCTTGATCGAGGCGCGACAGGCCTGCCCCGGAGACGACGCTCTCGATGGTGATGCGGCCTTCCACGCGCTCGAGATGCGGCCACAGCCGTTGCTCCGCCTCGCTTTCCGGGCCAAGGCCGGCATGACCGCCCTCGCTGGCGATGACGGCAAGGCCGTCGCCGCCTCGCACGATGAAACCGACTCCGAATCCCGTGCCGGGGCCGATGGCGAGCCGCGCGCCACGGGGATCAGCCGCGCCCGACTGCAGCGCGATGGAGTCGTGCGGTTTCAGGCGCGGGATGGCCGCCGCCTGCGCTACGAAGTCGTTGATGATCGCGGACGAAGCAAGCTCGAGCCGCACGCCAAGCGCGCCTGCGTCAAATTCCTGCGCCGCATTGGTGATCTCGACGCGGGTTCCGGTCACGGGGCCGGCGGCTGCGACAAGCGCCGCGCGCGGCCTCGGTCCCTTCGAGCGTTCGACAAGATCGGCGATGGCGTTTTCGATCGGTCCAAAAGCCTGCGTCTGCAGCCTCCCGAGACGCGCAGGTTCGGCGTCAGGCGTGGCGAGCAGACCGACTCGACAATTGGTGCCGCCGATGTCCGCCAGCAGAAGCGGGAATACGAAGTCATTCTTCATGAGGTACGCGACTGTGCTGTCCGCGCCGCATCGTCAGGCGCGCCCGCCGTCGACCGACAGGATCTGACCGGTGATCCAGTTCGCCTGCTCGGATGCAAGAAAGAGAACAGCGCTGGCGATGTCCTCGGGCTTGCCGGTGCGGCGCGTGTGAATGGAATCGGTCAGGCGCTTCTGGCCTTCGGGGCCGTAGCTGTCCCACTGCTTGCGCGAACTTGGATTGGAAGGAATGAAGCCCGGCGCGACCGAATTTACAGTGACGCCATGAGGACCGAGTTCGAGCGCGAGCTGCTTGGTTAGTCCGACCAGCGCATGCTTTGCCGCGGAATACGCCTGAATGCCGGTGAGCGAAGGACGCAAGCCCGCGCCGGACGATATGGTGACGATGCGCCCGCGCTTCTGACGCTTCATGACGGGCGCCGCCGCCTGCGCCAGATAGAACGCACCGTCGACATTCGCCTGAAAGATGACGCGCCAGTCTTCGGCGCTTATTTCTTCAATCGGGCGGCCGATCTGCCCACGCACGCCGCCAGCGGCGAGCGCCATCACGTCGAGGCGACTATCCACCGCCAGAATGTCGGCGATGAGGCGATGCGCGACGGAGCGGTCGGACAAATCGCCGACATGGGCGGTGGCGCCGATCTCGGCCGAGAATGCGCGGACGCTCTCATCCAAATCTGCAAGATGCAGCCGAGCGCCGGCTTCCTTCAGCCCTTCCGCGATGGCGCGGCCGATGCCTTGCGCAGCGCCGGTTACCAGCGCAACCTGGTTCTCGAAACGGATCAACATCGCGCGATGAGAGCCTTCAGGGTTTCGACCGACTGTGGTCGGCGCCCGTCCTCGACGTCGTGGACAAGATCGACCAGCGCGCGGATCGCCGGCGTATCGATCCCCGCCTCCGCTCCGAGCTTCGCAATGACGCCGATCTGCTCATCGACCTCGGTCTTGCGCTTGCGGATGGCGAGATCGCGCCAGACGCCGGAGTGAGTCTTGGCGGTCTTGCTCGTGTAATCGGCAAGACTGGCGATCACATTCTTCGCTGCGCCGTTACCCGCCGCCGGCGCAAAAGCCGTCGGATCGAACTCCTTGAAGCCGACGGGCGAGACACCGCGCGCCTGCGCCACGGCGATGACTTCGCGTCCAAGCAGTACGAAGGCGCGCTCGCGCTCCTTGTCGGCGAAGTTCGCGCTCATGGAGTCCGGCGTCAGCGCCGTCGCGAACAGCATCGCCCCATAGGCGAGCTTACCCCAGAGATAGCCCCAGATATTGTCGGTCAACACCGCATCGGGTTCGAAGATATTCAGTCGCTCATGCATGGCGCGCGTGCGCGGACGAATGCTTCCGTCAATTTCACCGACGACGACTGCGCCGCGATTGCCGTAGAGAATCTCTCCCGGCCCGTGCCAGTCGGCGCCGAAGTTGACAAAGCAGCCCATCGTCCGATCCGGCCCGACGATCGAGGAGATCGCCAGTTCGTTCAGTCCATTCTGAGCGGACAGAACATAGCCGTCGCTTGAAAGATGCGGCGCGAGCTGCCGGCACGCGGCCTCGGTGTGCTGCGCCTTGACCGCGAGCACGATGACCGGAAACTCGCCCGTTACCTCAGCCGGCGTCACCGCCGGAACGACTTGCGTGAATTCTTCGACCGGGCCGGCGATTTTCAGGCCGGTGGTGCAGCAGGCCGCGACATGCTCGGCGACCTGGTCGACCAGCGTCACATCCTGCCTGGCGCGCGCCCAGTAGGCGCCGAGCGTCCCGCCGATCGCGCCGGCGCCCCAAACGAGAACCCGATCCATCATCCCCACTCAACTTCGGCTCGACATGAGCGCGCCGCAGGTTATGGGAAGCGCTCCCGCGCGCCTAGATCGAATTCTGACCCGTATGAACACCATGTCAGCCGCCGCTCCCATGCTCGAAGGTCTTGGCGCGATCGCCGATCGCTATGACGCGCTGTTCTGCGACATCTGGGGCGTGGTGCATGACGGGCTTCGCGAGAATGGGGGCGCGGGCGACGCGCTCGAGCGATTCCGCGAGCGCGGCGGAACGGTCGTGCTGGTGACCAATGCTCCGGTTCCGCAATCGTCGGTCGAGCGGCTGCTGGCGCAGAAAATGGTGCGGCGCTCGGCCTGGGATGCGATCGTGAGCTCGGGAGACGTCACCCGCACCCTGATCGCCGAGCGTGGCGTCGGCGGCGTCTTCCATATCGGGCCCGACCGCGATCTGCCGCTGTTCCGCGATCTGCCGGTCGAACGCGGACCCGTCGAGACGGCGAGCATCGCCGTCGTCACGGGCCTTGCGCGAGACGACGAGGAATCAGCCGAGGACTATCGCGCGCTCCTCGAAATCATGCGGGCCCGCGAGCTTGATCTTGTCTGCGCCAACCCCGATCGGGTGGTGCATGTCGGCGATCGGCTGCTGCCCTGCGCCGGCGCCATCGGCGATCTCTACGAGGAACTCGGCGGGCGCGTGATCTGGGCGGGCAAACCTTATGCGCCGATCTATGAGCTTGCGCTCCGGAAGGCGACGGCGCTGCGCGGCGCCGCGATCGACAAGACGCGCGTCCTGATGATTGGCGATTCGCTCAAGACGGACATTGCAGGCGCAGGGGCGTTTGGTATCGACGCCATGTTCATCGCGCGCGGCATCCATCGCGACGAGATGACGGGAGAAGACGATGCGCGAGCGGTGGCGGACCTGTTCCGCGGCGCCGGCGTGACGGCGATCGGGGCTATGACAGCCCTCGGCTGGTGATTTGCGCCAATTTCGACAGGCTCGGCGGCGCCTGTCGCACAGCTTCCCTGCGACCTTTCGCCCAAGTGCAAATAATCTCGCTATATCAATTACTTAGATAGTGTTCTACAATCCTTGACAGGGGTGTGAGGCGAAAATATGTTCCGCGCGACTTCAGCGGGGGTTTTTGGCCCGCTGTTCCGCTATTCTTCCGGATCGCATCGACCGAAATCCCATTTCGGCCATGACGGAGGCGTGCTGGACAGTGGAACAACGGTCATCCGGCGAAGAGGATCAAGCCGCGCGCCTGAAGCGACTCGGGGACCGTCTCCGGGAAATCGACAAGCGCGAAGAAGGCGAAAGGCAAACCGCGACACAGTCTGGAAAGGACATGTCGGGGCTGGCTAGGGGTCTTCGGCTGTCCACCGAGTTCGCCGCCGGAGTGCTGGTCGGCGTGGGACTTGGGTGGGCGTGCGACCGTTACCTCGGAACCGCGCCCTGGGGATTGATCCTTTTCATGCTTCTGGGCTTCGGGGCCGGCATGATGAATGTCATGCGCACGGCCCGCGTCTGGAGCCAGCGGCCGCCCGAAGGGGATGGGCCGGGCTGACGTCGCTTTGAATTCTGGCCCGCGCCGCTCCGGTTCGGGCCGCCAACGGAACGCAGGTCATGGCCGGTCCCATCGAGCAGTTCGAAATCAAGCCCATCATCTCGCTGGGCAAGATCGGCAATCACGAGATCGCGCTGACCAATTCCGGCGTCTACATGTTGATCGCGCTCGGCTTGATCGCAGGCTTCTTTCTCCTCTCGACGCGCTCGCGCTCCGTGGTTCCCGGTCGCATGCAGACGCTGGCGGAGACAGCCTACGAATTTGTCGCAGGCACCTTAAGAAACGTCACCGGGCCGGAAGGCATGCGCTTCTTCCCGCTTATCTTCTCGCTCTTCATGTTCGTGCTGGTCGCCAACATGATCGGCATGATCCCTGGCACGTTCACCGTGACGAGCCACGTTATCGTCACCTTCGCCATGGCGGTCATCGTCATTCTGACTGTGCTCATCTTCGGCTTCATGAAGCACGGCACGCATTTCCTGCATCTCTTCGCGCCGTCCGGCGTGCCGACGCCCGTGCTCTTCATCCTTGTTCCGATCGAAGTCATTTCCTTCCTGTCGCGACCGATCACGCTCGGCCTACGTCTCTTCGCCAACATGCTCGGTGGGCACATCGCCATGAAGGTGTTCGGCGGCTTCGTCGCCGGCCTCATCGG
>JBEVKO010000168.1:0-6030 GCA_040509705.1 Beijerinckiaceae bacterium | reverse complement strand
ATCAACGTGATGCGGATCAGCCTGCATCCGGGCGGGCTTGCTCCGCGCATCGCCAATCTCCCCGAATGGCGCGATCATCTGCTGCGTCGCCTCCGCCGCCAGATCGAAGCGGCCGGCGATGTTGAGCTAGCCGGCTTGCACGAGGAGCTTTCAGCGTATCCGGCGCCCCGCACGCCGACGGGCCATGCGCCCGGCGCGACTACCGACAATGCGGTCGCCATTCCGCTGCAACTGCGCTCGAACGCTGGCGTGCTCTCGTTCTACAGCACAACCACGATATTCGGCACGCCAGTCGATATCACGCTGTCCGAAATAGCGATCGAGGCCTTCTTTCCCGCCAATCGAGAAACAGCAGAAACGCTGCGCCGGATGGCGGCGGACGCCTGACAGACACGTCCGTCGATAACCCGGCTTCTATGATTCGATCTTGATTCCGGCTTCGCTGATGAGCTTGCCCCATTTGGCGTGCTCTTCGCGCATGAAGGCGCCAAAGCCTTCCGGCGTCGTTGTCGCAACGCGGGAGCCCAGCTTTTCAAACTTTTCAACGACTGCGGGCGAGTTCATCAGCTTGACGGTGTCGGCATTGAGTTTTGCGACGATCTCGGGCGGCGTTTTCGCCGGAACGGTAACTCCGAACCACGACGTCACATCAAACCCCGGCACGCCGGACTCGATGACGGTCGGAATATCCGGCGCAGATTTCGCGCGCTCTTTCGTTGTCACGGCGAGGCCCCGCACCTGACCGCCCTGAACTTGCGGAAGCATGAAAGTGATATTGTCGAACATCACGTCGATGCGCCCCGAGACGAGATCGCTGAGGGCCGGCGCGGAGCCGCGATAGGGCACGTGAGTCATCTCGATGCCCGCAAGGCGCTTGAAGAGTTCGCCCGATAGGTGGATCGAGGTGCCAGCTCCCGAGGAGGCGAACGAGATCTTCCCTGGATTGGCCTTCGCGTGCGCGATGAATTCCTGCACGGTTTTCGCGGGGGACGAATTCGGCACCGTCATCACGTTCGGAAGCTGGATGCAAAGCGTCACCGGCGCGAGATCGGTGAAGAGGTTGTAGTCGATGGTCTTGTAGAGATGCGGATTGATGGTGACCGGAATGGCCGTGACCAGGATGGTATGGCCGTCTGGGTCCGATCGCGCGACGAAAGCGCCACCCAGGTTGCTGCCGGCTCCGGGCCTGTTCTCGACAATGACCGTCGTATTCCACATCTTTCCCCACTCTTCGGCGAGTGTGCGGCCGACGATGTCGGTCGCCCCGCCCGCCGGAAACGGCACGATCAGACGCACCTGCTTGGCCGGAAACCCCTGCGCCCTCAGGGTTGCCGGGGCTGCAAAGGTCGTGGCTGCGATGGTCGATCCCAACGCGAATGACCGGCGATCAAATAGCATAGGCATTTCCCCACACTTCTTGTTGTTTCGGACTTACCTCGGAACGGATGGCCCGCTCTCCGGACGTTCACATGATAGCGGGGCCGAAGGGCCGCGCCAGTGGGCGCGCCGCCCGCCTTGCAGCAGCCGCGAGCGCCGCCTAGTTTCAGGGCATGACGAGCGCCGACAACCGCCCTGACCTCCCCGATCCAGCGATTGATGAGCGCCGGCGCATGTTCCCGCAGGTGCCCTTCCGCATCCTCATTCCGAACATGATCACGCTGCTGGCGATCTGCTCCGGGCTGACGGCCGTGCGGCTGTCGATCGAGGGCAAGTTCGATCTCGCCGTGGCCGCCGTGGTCATCGCTGCGATCCTCGACGCCATCGACGGGCGGGTCGCCCGCATGCTCAAGGGCACATCGAAGTTCGGAGCCGAGCTCGACTCTCTGTGCGACTTCGTCAACTTCGGCTGCGTGCCGGCGCTGATGCTCTTTTTTCTGTCATTCAAGGAACTCGGGAACGTCGGCTGGATCGCGGTGCTGCTTTTCGCGATCGCCAGCGCGCTCAGGCTCGCGCGCTTCAACGTCATGCTGGACGTTCCGGACAAGCCGGCCTTCACCAAGGATTTCTTCACAGGGATACCGGCGCCCGCGGGAGCCTTGTGCGCCATGCTGCCGATCTATCTGCATTTGATGGGCATGCCGCGATTCCCGGGCCTGCTGATCCTGGAATTAATCTATGTGTTGGCTATCGGGGCAATGATGGTCAGCCGTGTACCGACCTGGGCGGCGAAGAATTTCGGGCAGAGGATCCCTCGCGAAATGGTGCTCCCGTTCCTTGTCGTCATTGTCGTGTTCTTCGTCACGCTCGCGAGCTTCCCTTTCCTCGTGCTAACACTGCTGACTTTCACCTATCTCGCAGGCATCCCATGGGGCGTCGCTCGCTATCGCAGGCTGGACGCCGAACACGCCGCCGCCACGGCGTCAGCGGCTCCAGGACCCTAACCGCCGGTCAGCCGCCTGGCGTTGCCTCTGACGCGCCGGCGCGCCGGCCGCAGGGCCGCCTGGTGAACGACACCCAGATTGTGCGTCAAGGAGCGCACGTCGCCCGGCCGGACGATGGCGTCGCGCCACAGCGTCGCCGACGCGGCGGCGGCTGCAAGAACGCCCTCCACAGCCGCTTCCCACTTTTCGGTCGCCGCCCTTGTCGCTTCGCGGCGCGCCGGCCAGGCGAATGGGTCCGTCGCCGCCTGGAAGAAGATGGGCAGGCGGAGCGCGATCGTGACGCCCGCCGCCTGTGTGCTCGCGACGCCTGACCAGAACGCGGCTGAGGCCGTACGGGCCGCATCGAAACCTGCCTGCTGCGTCCCAAACATCCCAACTCTCCTTACAGGGCGAAATTGTCCCGCCTGAAATCTATGACGAAGCCTTCCAGTTCACAAACTGGGCGGATTCGGCTAGTGCTCCGCCACCGCAAATCTCGCAAGGAACCGCATGTCCAAAGAAGAGCTCCTCGAATTCCCCGGCACCGTCTCGGAATTGCTGCCGAACGCGATGTTTCGCGTAAAGCTCGAAAACGACCACGAAATCACTGCCCATACGGCCGGCAAGATGCGCAAGAACAAGATTCGCGTGCTGGCCGGCGACAAGGTCCTCGTCGAAATGACGCCGTACGACCTGACGAAGGGCCGCATCACCTACCGCTTCAAGTAGGCGCCCATAGCCACCGGCAAGGCCTTGGCTGACTCAGCCGCTGGACGACCGAAGCTCGTGCTCGCTTCAGGATCCCCGCGGCGGGTCGCGCTCCTCGAACAGATCGGCCTCAAGCCCGACGCCCTGCTCCCCGTCGATCTGGATGAAAGCCCTCGAATGGGCGAAAAGGGGCTGCCTCTGGCAAAAAGGCTCGCTCGCGAGAAGGCGGAGGCAGCGGCGCTCAAGGCGAAGGACATCTCGGCGCTCGCCGGCAGCTTCATCCTTGCGGCGGACACGGTGGTTTGGGCGGTCGGCCGCGTCCTTCCCAAGCCGGAACAGGAACTTGAGGCGGCGTGGTGCCTGAGAAAGCTCTCCGGCCGTTCGCATCGTGTCTTCACGGGAATCGCGCTCGTCACTCCTGACGGCAAGCTGCGCGAAAAGCTCGTGGAGACGCGCGTTCGATTCAAGACCCTTTCGAAAGAGGAGGTCGCTGCCTATATCGCATCGGGCGAATGGCGCGGAAAGGCGGGCGGCTACGCCATCCAGGGACTCGCTGCCGCCTTCTGCCAGCGAATCATCGGGTCCTATCCCAGCGTCGTCGGCCTGCCTCTCGCGGAAACAGCCGACCTTCTCAATGGAGAAGGTTTTCCGGTCCGCTCGCACTGGCCGTCCGCGCAATGATCAATGTGCGCGCTCACCGCCTGCGCCGTTTCGCGGTCCCCCGGCTGTGAATATCGCGCTCTGGCTGGAACGGGCTGGCCAGTCGGCGGGGGATCGTCCGGCCATTGGATTTGGCCCGAGTTCAATCGCGACATATGGGACTTTCGCCGAACGCGCTGCGCGTCTCGCTGGAACGTTGCAAAGTCGGTTCCGACTGACGCCCGGGGAGCGCGTCGGCGTGTTCGCTGCAAATTCGCCTGACTTTCTCGTGATCATGTTCGGGGTGTGGCGCGCGGGGCTCGCTGCGGTTCCGATCAACGCCAAGCTGCATGGCGCTGAAGCATCGTGGATCGTGACCGACTCCGGCTGCCGCCTGACATTTGCTTCGCCGGGCCTCGCAACACAGCTTGGCGCGCATCTTCGCAACGAACCGGCTTGCGAAATCATCGAGATCGGATCGGCCAGCTATCGAGCGCTCTTCGAAGCCGGGCCGGCGCCCTGCGCACCCCGCGCGGCCGACGATCTCGCCTGGCTGTTCTACACTTCCGGGACGACCGGCAAGCCAAAAGGCGCGATGCTGACGCACGGCGTGCTCGCTGCAGCGAGCTTCGCCTATGTCGCCGAGGTGGATCACATCGCGCCAGGAAATCCGATCCTTCATGCAGCGCCGATGAGTCATGGTTCCGGCCTCTACATGATGGCGCATGTCATGGCGCAGGGGGTGAACGTCGTGCCCGAATCCGGGACCTTTGATTCCCAGGAGATATTCGCGTTGCTTCGCGCATGGCCGCGCACGTCCTTGTTTGCGGCGCCGACGATGATCAAGCGCATGACCCAGTCCGCGGCGGACTGCGACCCGTCGACAATTCGCACCATCGTCTGGGGCGGAGCGCCCATGTATGTCGAGGACGCCATCAAGGCGCTCGATCGCTTCGGGCCATGCTTCGCGCAGATCTATGGGCAGGGCGAAAGCCCGATGACGATCACGACGCTATCGAAGCGCGAGATCGCCGAGCGCGACCATCCCGAATGGTTCGCGCGACTTGGGACCGCGGGGCGCGCCTTTTCCTGCATCGAGGTGAAGATCGTCGATAGCGATGATCGCAAATTGCCGGCAGGGGAGGTCGGCGAAATCGTCTGCCGCGGCCCGACCGTGATGTCGGGCTACTGGAACAACGCCAGCGCCACAGCGAAAGCGCTCCGCGACGGCTGGCTATACACCGGCGACATCGGCGCCCTTGATGCGCAAGGATACCTCACGCTCAAGGACCGATCGAAAGATCTGATCATATCTGGCGGCTCCAACATCTATCCCCGCGAGGTGGAGGAAGTCCTTCTCGAACATCCGGGCGTTCAGGAGGCGTCCGTCATCGGACGACGCGATGACGACTGGGGAGAAATCGTCGTCGCCTATGTGGTCGGCGACGCGCAAGCCTCCGAACTTGATGAGCTATGCCTGCGCCGGATCGCGCGCTTCAAGCGGCCGAAGCACTATGTTCGCGTCGACGCGCTGCCCAAGAACAACTACGGGAAAATCCTCAAGAGTGAACTTCGAGCGCTCGACGCGGGGCGCGAAGTTAGAAAAGCAACATGACTTCGCTGGCGGAAGGCGGCCGCGAACCCCGCCCCGCTCCCCCTTGTCCGATTTGCGGCAAACCTCGCGACGAACGATTTCGCCCCTTCTGCTCGAAGCGTTGCGCCGACATCGACCTCAACCGATGGCTCAAAGGCGGGTATGTGATTCCTGCCTCGAACGACTCCGATGAGGATGGCGATCAACCGCCAATCGCTCCGGACTTGAAATAGCCTCGCTGCCCTTGGCGCTCAGGCCGCCAACGCCTTGTCGAGTTCCGCAAGAGCGGCTGTCTCGGCCGGACTCACCGGCACGCCGCCAATTCCGAGAAAACCGCCTTCCTTCGCAGCCTCGGCCGTTCTCTGCGCAATTCCACGGAGCCAGGCCTTGAATGCTGCGGAGTCTTCCGGCGCTTTGGAGTCGAGCAATGCACCGACCGCCTTCAATTCCTCAATCGCCCTCCCCTTGATGTCAGACCGCGTCGCACCCTTGAAGCGGGCATCGAGATTTGCTCGTACGGCGCTGCGGGTTTCCGACGACGTCAGATCTGCCGCGACTGACTTGATCAACTCGCCCGCGCCTTGATTTTGCTGCGCCTCGGCAAGGGCCGAAGCGCTTGAAAAGCTCTCCTTCAGCATGCCGAAAAGGCCGCTGGGTTCCGCCGCCGTGACTGCGATCCCCGCTGCAATTGGGCTCCCCGCAATGCGGGCCCACTCTTCAGCACTGAAC
>JBEVKO010000167.1:0-3301 GCA_040509705.1 Beijerinckiaceae bacterium | reverse complement strand
TTTTGGCGGGAATAGTCGCCGTTGCGAATCTTCGCGGCGAAGCTTTCGACAAAGACCGCGACCGGCTCCTCGCCATAGATGCTGACGAGTTCAGTCAGCCCGGCGGCGATCGCAGCGCGCGCCATGGATTCAGAATCGAGCCCGTCATGGCGCGCTTCCGCGAACGCTTCGCCGATATAGCCGAGCGCAGCCAGCCCGGCCTCTTCGGCGGCGCCGGCGTCCCCGGCGCGCGGGTCAGGCATATCCGGCTGATCCATTTGAGCATTGCGTCCCAGCGACAGGGAAATCTAGCCAAATGCTGCGACAAATCGATACGAAGTCTTTACCAAGGTTAACGCCGCCCACAGCTTTTCGCTCGGGATCAGGGCAGGCCGGCCTTGGCGGCCAGGACCGCGGCGTGGCGGAGCACGGCTGGCAGGCCCTCGGTCACCGTCAGATCCTTGAGGTCGAACGGATCGGCCCACATCACCGCGTCCGCCTCCGGACCCGTCCGGGGTTCGCCCGACCGCCACCGGCCGATGAAGGATGCGATGACGAAATGCCGCGCGACTGCGCCCGCGTCATTGCGCCGGATGTGCTCGACATGGGTGTTGAACCCGATGAGGTCGGCCGTCACGCCGACCTCCTCCTCGAGTTCGCGCAGCGCCGTCTGCGCCAGCGTCTCACCGGGTTCGACGCGGCCTCCCGGCAGGGTCCAGACGCCCTTCATCGGCGGCCGCCCGCGCATCGCGAGCAGCACCCGCCCATCGTCGCGGAACACGGCGATCGACGCGGCGAGGATGGGAAAGGTCGCAGCGACGTTCATCGCCCCTCGTCGCGCGCTATTCCACCGCGCGCAAGCCCGGGCGCTGCGGCGAAGAAGTCGCGACCGCGGCAGGCTCGTCGAATTCGAGGGCGTCGATCTTCTCGCCGCGCCGCTCAATCTTGTCGGCCGAAATCCGGATCTGCTCGATATCCTTGCCCGCCTGCCGGAAATGCGTGTCGAGATTTTCGACGCGGTCCACCAGCCGGCGCACGTCCTCCATCAGGCGCCCCACCTCGGACTGGATCACCCGCGCCTCTTCGCGCATGCGGTGATCGCGCATGATCGTCTGCATCACCTGGATCGCCATCATCAGCAGAGACGGCGACACGATGATCACGCGGGCGCGATGGGCCTTCTGCACCACGTCGTCGAAATGCTCGACCAGATCGGCGTAAATCGCTTCCGACGGCACGAATAGCAGCGCCATGTCCTGCGCGTCGCCGCCGCCGACATATTTCTCGGCGATGTCCTTCACGTGATGGGCGATGTCGGTGCGCACGCGCGCGATCGCCGCTTTCCTCGCCTCGTCGCTGCGCGCGTCCCGGAAGAGCGTGAAGCCTTCAAGCGGGAACTTCGCATCGACCGCCAGCGGTCGCGGGTCGCCGCGCATGCGGATGACGCAGTCGGGACGCGTTCCGTTCGAGAGCGTCGCCTGAAACTCATATACGCTGGACGGCAGGCCATCGCGGATGATCGCCTCCATGCGCGCCTGCCCGAACGCGCCGCGCGCCTGCTTGTTGGCGAGCACGTCCTTCAGCCCGACGACCTCGTTCGTCAGTTGCGTGAGATTCTTCTGCGCGGCGTCGATCAGGGCCAGCCGTTCATTCAGCTTGCCGAGCTGCTCGCCGGCTTTCTCCTGCCCCGCCTCCAGCCCCTGTCCCATTCGGTGCTGCAGGCTGTCGAGCCGGTCGGAAAGGTGCTTGACGAGGTCGCCCTGCCGCGAGCCGAAGATCTCGGCCATGGTCTGCATCCGGCCGGTCATTTCGGCCTGCAGTCGGTTCGCCTCGGCGAGCTTGTCGTCGAGCTCCCGCGTCCGCTCGGCCGCGGCCGCTTCCGCGGCGCTCCGCGCCCGGCCGCTGCGCGACGCGACGATGATCAGCGCGATGAAGAGGACGAGCATGGCCGCCGCGAAGCCGCCTGCGGCCTCCAGCAACGTCACGGGATGGTCTGCGATGATGAAAAGAATCTCGCGCATGCCGGGAGCCTAGACCGATTCGGGGCGGGATGCGAACGAAGACGGAACGTTGACCGCAAGTCGAGAGGCGAATTGACCGAAAAGGCGAGCCTCCCTATGTGCGCGCCATGGCTGTTCGCCCCATTCTCTCGATCCCCGATCCGGTGCTGCGTCAGACCTCCGAGCTCATCGCCAAGGTCGACGACAGCGTGCGGTCGCTCGCCGCCGAGATGTTTGCCGCCATGTATGCGGCGCCCGGCATCGGACTCGCCGCCATCCAGATCGGCGTGCCGAAACGGCTGGTCGTCATGGACCTCGCCAAGAAGGACGAACCGCCGCAGCCCCAGGTTTTCGTCAATCCGGAGATCATCGCGAGTTCGGAGGACAAGGCGGTCTATGAGGAGGGCTGCCTCTCGATTCCCGAATATTACGAAGAGGTCGAACGGCCGGCGCGCGTCACGGTGCGCTATCTCGACGACAAGGGGATAGAGAAGACGCTGGAGGCGGACGGGCTTCTCGCCACCTGCCTGCAGCACGAGATTGATCACCTCGATGGCAAGCTCTTCATCGACTATCTGTCGCGCCTTAAGCGCGAGCGCGTGATGAAGAAGTTCACCAAGATCGCCAAAGAGAAGGCGCGCGAAACGGGCGACGGCGACCCGTCCTGATGCGCATCGTCTTCATGGGCACGCCCGACTTCGCGGCTCCGACGCTCGCCGGAATCGTCGGACAGGGCCATGAGGTCGCCGCGGTCTATACGCGCGCGCCCGCCAAGGCCGGACGGGGGTTGGCGCTGAAGCCTTCCCCCGCGCACGCGCTCGCCGAAGGATTCGCGATCCCCGTGCTGACGCCAGCGACATTGCGCAGCGAGGAGGCGGCGGAAACCTTCCGCGCCCATGACGCCGACGTTGCGATCGTCGTCGCCTATGGCCTCTTGCTGCCACGCGACATTCTGGAAGCGCCGCGCGACGGATGCCTCAATCTGCACGCGTCGCTGCTGCCGCGCTGGCGGGGCGCCGCTCCAATTCATCGCGCCGTGATGTCGGGCGACGCCGAGACCGGCGTCATGGTGTTGCGGATGGAGGAGGGGCTTGATACCGGGCCGGTGGGGCTCGTCGATCGCGTCGCGATTGAAAGCGACGAGACGACGGGGCATCTGCACGATCGCCTCAAGACGCTCGGCGCCGACCTGATGCTGCGGGCTCTGGCGGCGCTGGAGCGCGGCTCGCAGTCGTTCACGCCGCAGTCCGACGAAGGCGTCACCTACGCCATGAAGATCGCCCATGAGGAAGCGCGCATCGGCTGGACGCCGCCCGCGCGCG
>JBEVKO010000166.1:0-7911 GCA_040509705.1 Beijerinckiaceae bacterium | reverse complement strand
GAGCAGCCGCTCGACCTTTTTCACCGTCTCGAGGTCGTGTCCCCGGGCGACGATCTCGCTGACGCGCATTTCCTGTTCGACGAGGCAAACCAGGATATCGTCAAGCGCCTCATAGGGCGGCAGCGAGTCCTGATCCTTCTGATTTTCGCGCAGTTCCGCCGTCGGCGCCTTGGTGATGATGTTCTCCGGAACGACGACGCCCTCCGGACCGAGCGCGCCAACCGGCTTCCATCGATTTCGCAGGGCGCTCAATCGATAGACCTCCATTTTGTAAAGGTCCTTGATCGGGTTGAAGCCGCCGTTCATGTCGCCGTAAAGCGTGGCGTAGCCGACCGACATCTCGGACGTGTTACCGGTTGTCACGACCATGCTGCCGAACTTGTTTGAAATCGACATCAGGATCGCGCCGCGCGCGCGACTCTGGAGATTCTCTTCAGTGATGTCGCGGTTGGCTCCGGCGAACAGTGGCTGAAGCGCCGCTTCGAATCCCTCGACCGGCGCGGCGATCGGAATGATGTCGTAGCGGACGCCGAGCCTTTCGGCGCACTCCTTCGCATCCTTCAGCGAATCCTGCGAGGTGAAGCGGTAGGGCATCATTACGCAATGGACGCGGTGGGCGCCCAGCGCGTCGACAGCCATCGCCGCGCAGATGGCGGAATCGATGCCGCCCGAGAGGCCGAGCACGACGCCGGGAAAGCCATTCTTGTCGACATAGTCGCGCAGGCCGATGACGCATGCGGCGTAATCTGCCTGGTCGCCTTCGGGCAATTTCGCCATCACGGAGTCGCGGCAGCGCCAGCCATCCGGACCGCGCTCGAAGGTGACCACCGCAACTTCTTCTCGAAACGCCGGCAATTGCGCCGCGAAGCGCTGGTCGGGATTGATGACGAACGAGGCGCCGTCGAAAACAAGCTCGTCCTGACCGCCGGTCTGATTGAGATAGACGAGCGGCAGGCCCGCATCGGCAACGCGTCCAACGGCGACGCTCAGTCGCTCGTCGATCACGCCGCGGCGATATGGCGAGCCATTAGGAACGAGCAGCATCTCGCCGCCGGTTTCGGCGATGCATTCCACGGGATCGGGACCCCAGATGTCCTCGCAAATTGGAATGCCTATCCGTACTCCGCGGAAAACAACCGGTCCGGGGAGAGGGCCTGCATTAAAAACGCGCTTCTCGTCAAAGACGCCGTAGTTGGGCAGGTCGACCTTGTGCCTCAAGGCTTCGACGCGTCCCTGATTCGCCAGCGCATAGGTGTTGTAAAGCTTGCCGCCCTCGCGCCACGGAAGGCCGATCAGAACGCCCGGGCCGCCGTCGGCCGTATCGCCCGCGAGTGCTTCCAGCGCTTCGCGGCAAGCGTCCTGAAACGCCGGCTTGAGAACGAGATCCTCCGGCGGGTAGGCCGAGAGAAAGAGCTCGGAGAACATCACGAGCTCGGCGCCGGCCGCGGCGGCCTCGGCGCGCGCCTTGCGCGCCAGAGCCAAGTTCCCTGCGACGTCGCCGACGACTGGATTAAGTTGAGCCAGCGCGAGCTTAAGCGAATGAAGGGGCGGTTCGGTCATGCCCAACGATGTAACGCGCCGCACCTCGCGCGTCCAAGGCCGCCCAGCAAACAAGCCCCGCCAATGGAGCGGAGCTTGAGCGCCATTTCTCCTTTAGCGGACTACCCGCAGACGCGAACCCTGCGGACCTGGACCGTCCAGGGATCGATCCGCACCCGTTGTCGCTGCCACCAACAGCCGCCCGCGCCGCCATAGCCGCTGTAGTACGCGCCGCCGTAAGCCGGATAGACTGGCCGGCCGTAGTAGCCGCCGTAATAGGCCGGGCGATAGCCGTAGTAGCCGTAGGATGGATATCCGTACCCGTAGCCGTAGGCTGGATAGGCGGCGGATGCGGCGAGAGCGCCGAGCGCCAAGCCGCCCACGAGTCCGGCGGCGACCGCGCCGCCGCCTCCCCATCCACCGCCGCGATAGCCCCATCCACCACCGCGATAGCCCCAACCACCGCCACGCCAGCCTGCGTCGGCCGAACTGGCGGTGGCCAAGAGGGCGCCACTGGCGATCAGAGCAGCGGCGGCGAAGCCTCCGAATGTCTGGCGCCGTGCCAGTGTGCTCTCCATGCCGGCCGCGGCGCGTCATGAAGGCGCTCCTCCCCGGCTTAGGTTGGTTAACTAACCCCTAACGGCTGAAGTTCCGCTGAACGGAAGATGGCGGGATTGGGGACTGCGCGTCAACCCGGATCGCCAGTCCGCTTGTGCCGTTTCGCGACGCCCGCAAGGGCTGCGATGTTTACCGGGGAGTAAGGTTACCCAACCATTATCATGTGGGCTCCGCGCGTAGCCGTGGCCGGGGATATTGGGGGGATTGATGCGAATCGCGATTGTGACCGCCGTCTCGGCGTCTGTGCTGACGGCTGCGACGGGATTGGCCGCCGACTACCCCGTGCTGCGGGGAAGCTACGCGCCGCCGGCCAAGCCGTTCGAAGCCGAGCAGGTCCTCTGGAACGGGTTCTACTTTGGCGGGTTTGCTGGCTACGCCTCAGGGCAGTTCGGCAATTTTACCGGCAGCACGCCCAACAGCCTGATGAACGGCTTCTACACCGGAAGCTCCGTCCCACCTTTGTTTCAGCAGAGCGGGTTTTTCGATCTCCCCTTCGGCAGCTCGCGGGAGGCTACCTTCGGCGGCTTCGTCGGCTACAACATGGTGTTTGGCGACGCGATGGTGGGCGTTGAAGCGGACTACACCGCCCTCAATATGAGCTACACATCTTCCCAGTCATTCACCACCTTCGACATTGTCGCCCCCGGCGTCGGCTACACTCAGTTGACCGGGTCGTCGACGTCGAAGCTCGACGGGTACGCTACGTTCCGCGGTCGCGCGGGCTGGGCGTACGGTTCGTTCCTGCCGTTCATCACAGGCGGCCTCGCCGTCGGCAGGGGTTCATACAACAGCAACCTGAGCATGATTTACAGCGCCACAGCAGCGGCGCCGCCGACATCCGACGGATCGCTGTCGCGCACCATCAGCCGCCGCGACGCCTACGTGGTCGGCGGGACCATCGGAGCAGGCGTCGACGTGCTTCTCGCGTCCAACATCCTTCTGCGCGCCGAATATCAGTACGTGGCCTTCAACGGCAACAGCATTCCGCTCACGATCAACACCGTTCGCGTCGGCGCGGGCCTCAAATTCTAGGTCGGAAAGCCTTTCAGCGACGAAGGCCGCGCCATCGCGCGGCCTTCCTTTTTTGCGCGATGCTGTCCGAGAGATCTGGCGTCAGTCCACCGCGAGCGCTCAGCGTTCGTCACCCAAGGATGCGCTCGTAGAGGGCGATGGCCCACACCATTCCGGCGATCACGAGCGCGCAGAACACCGCCGCAGAGCCGAGATCCTTGACGTAGCGGATTGCGTCGTGCCGCTCCGGCGTCACGTGGTCTGACAATTTCTCGACCGCGGTGTTGAGCAGCTCAATCGCAAGAATGAGCAGCAGCGCTCCGATGAGCATCGCGGCTTGCCACAATGTGGTCGCCACAAACGGCGTCAGAACGATTCCGAGGGCGAGCGCCGCAACTTCCTGGCGCACGGCGCGCTCCGTCGCCATGGCTACGCGAAACCCGCGCATGGAATTTACGAAGGCCGCGACGATGGGGTTCATTCGGCCGGCCTGCGCGATCGCATGAATCCTTCGACAAAAAGGCCAACGCCGCGCCTCCGGCGAATCAACGATATCTTTGCGATAGGGAGATCAGCGGACATGAGGCGGGCGGCGAATCGGCTTCAGCCTAGCGCGCAACATCCCGGCCGCGATAGCCGTTCACCACCAGGCGTGAAAATGATGCGTCGGGCCGCGCCCCTTTCCGATCCGAAGTCGGGACGATGCTGCGATAGCCGCCGTGACGTAGTCCTTACCCGTTGAAACGGCCTCGCGGAGTTCCAGGCCACGCGCGAGCCCCGCGGCGATCGCCGCGGACAATGTGCAGCCGGTGCCGTGTGAATTGGACGTATCGATCCGCGACGCCGCGAAACGCTCCACCCCCTGCGCCGTCACCAGGAGATCGACGCTTTCGGCGCCGCTCCCGTGCCCGCCCTTGACGAGAATCGCGGGTG
Organism: Beijerinckiaceae bacterium; assembly: GCA_040509705.1. Taxonomy (GTDB): domain Bacteria; phylum Pseudomonadota; class Alphaproteobacteria; order Rhizobiales; family Beijerinckiaceae; genus Terrirubrum. The sequence goes on along the minus strand of JBEVKO010000166.1, from coordinate 3,810 downwards.
CTCCGAGCGCGAGCAGCGCCCGCCCCTGCTCAGCCATTTCCGCTTCGTTGCGCGCCAGCGGCCGATCAAGCAGCGCCGCCGCTTCATGCAGATTCGGCGTCGCAAGCCGCGCGCGCGGCATCAGGCGTCGACGCAGCGCATCCATGGCGTCGGCCCGCAGCAATCGGTCGCCCGACGCCGCGATCATCACCGGATCAAGCACCACCTGCCGCTGGGCGTATTTTTCAAGCCCAGAAGCAACCGCTTCGATCGCCGCGACATTGGCGACCATGCCAATCTTCACGGCGCCGACGGCGAGGTCGGAAAAGACCGAATCGATTTGCTGCGTGACGAACTCGGCTGGAATTTCGTGCACGCCCTGTACGCCGAGCGTGTTTTGCGCGGTGAGCGCCACGATCACGCTCGCGCCATAGACGCCGAGCGCCGAGAACGTCTTGAGATCCGCCTGGATCCCCGCTCCGCCGCCTGAATCCGATCCGGCGATCGTCACTGCAATCGGCGTCATGCGGCGCTCCTCGCCGAGAGGGCGGCGTCAACGATCGAGCGCAGATTCTCCGCGGCGAGCCTCGGATCGGATTGCGCGGCGATGGCGGAGACCACCGCCACTCCCGCCGCGCCGGCCGCGATGCACGAGGCGGCGTTGTCATGCGAAACGCCGCCAATCGCAACGACAGGCCGTCTTGAGATCGCGACTGATGCGCGCATCCCCTCCAGCCCTATCGCGGGCTTGGCGTTCGTCTTGACGCCCGGCCCGAATACGGGGCCGACGCCGAGATGATCGACGAGGCCCCAAGGAACTCGATAGATCTGCTCAGCTTTTGTGATGGACAAGCCAACAAGCGCATCGCGTCCCACAATTGCGCGCGCCTCTTCGACGGGGATGTCGTCCTGGCCCACATGCACGCCCTGCGCGTCAGCTGCGAGGGCGATGTCGGGACGATCATTGACGATGAGCGGAACACCGAACGGCTTCAACGCCGCGACGAGTGCGCGCGCCATCTCAACGAGCGCGTCGGAAGCCGCATGAGGATCGCGCAGCTGCACCAAGGTCGCGCCGCCGGCGACAGCCTGCAAAACCGTTTCCACGAGCCCCAGGCGTTCGCAAAGCTCGGGATCCGTGACGAAATAGACTCGCAGGTCGGCTTCCATCAGGCGCGTCACTTTAGAGCGCCTTGATCGCGACGGCCCTCTCGACATCCGTTTCGCGCACGGCGTAGAGCGCATCGAGAAAGGCGGCCGCCAGTCCGCCGGGACCTGTTGCCGCCTGCGCGGCGCGTCCCGCTGCAGCCTTGAAGAGCGCGCAGGCGGCGACGCCGGCTGCAACCTTGTCGTCCGTCACCGCAAGCATGGCCGCGACCGCGGCGGAAAGCGCACATCCCGCAGCTGTGACGCGCGTGATCATCTCGGATCCGCCACGCACTTCAACCGCGCGCTCGCCGTCGGTGATGAAATCCGCCTCCCCGCTCACGACGACCGCGCCGCCGATGGCTCGGGCAAGCGAGCGCGCCGCGCCCAGCGCGTCCGACGACGCCGCAAGAGAATCAACTCCCTTCGCGGCGGCTTCACCCTGCGCGCCCGCGAGCGTCATGATCTCCGCGGCGTTGCCGCGCACGATGGAAGGCTTGAGCGCAAGCAGGGACGTGCAGGCGTCAAGACGGAAGCGCGTCGCGCCGACGCCGACCGGATCGAGAACCCACGGCTTGCGCAGATCGTTCGCCTTCGCCGCCGCAAGGCGCATGGAGGCGACCCAACGATCGTCCAGAGTGCCTATGTTGATAACGAGGCTGCCGCTGATCGCGACGAACTCCTCGACCTCTTCGGCCGCATGAACCATCGCTGGAGACGCCCCGAGCGCAAGCAGCGCGTTGGCGTTGAAGTTCATTGCAACATAATTTGTGATGTTGTGCACAAGCGGGCGCTGCGCGCGCACGGCGCCAATGATGTCTGCGGTCTCAGCCATTTTCCCCGTCCCTCCGCCGGCATGACCCGGATCAGGTTCAAAGGGTCCGGCGACATCGCCGTCTCAGTTCCGGACCTTGCGGCGCGGAACTCCCCTCGGATGGGCCTGATATAGAGGCTTTGCCGGAAGTTTCAATTCGGGCGCGCCAAATGAAACGGCCGGCGCAGGGCCGGCCGATTTCAGCTCAACTCTGATCGAGGCTATTCGGCCGCTTCGACGCGCGGACGCGCCTTGACCTGCCGCTCACGTTTCACCAGATCGGCGAGCATGAACGCCACTTCCAGCGCCTGCTCGGCGTTCAGCCGCGGATCGCAGAAGGTGTGGTAGCGATCAGCGAGGTCGACGTCGGTCAGCGCGCGCGCCCCGCCGGTGCATTCCGTGACGTCCTTGCCGGTCATCTCGAGATGGACGCCTCCGGCATATGTTCCTTCGGCCTCGTGCAGCGCGAAGAATGTTTTGAGGTCCTGCACGATGAGATCATAAGGCAGCGTCTTGTAGCCGCTCGACGCCTTGATCGTGTTGCCATGCATCGGATCGCACGACCAGACGACGGCGCGTCCCTCCTTCTCGACCGCGCGAATGAGCGGCGGCAGATGGTCGGCGACCTTGTCGGCGCCGAAGCGACAGATCAGGGTCAGTCGGCCCGCCTCGTTGTCCGGATTGAGCCCATCGATCAACCGGATCAGCCCATCGGGCGTCAGCGACGGGCCACATTTCAAGCCAACAGGATTCTTGACGCCACGGAAATACTCGACATGCGCATGATCAACCTGCCGCGTGCGGTCGCCGATCCAGAGCATGTGCCCGGATGTCGCGTACCAGTCGCCGGAGGTTGAATCGACGCGCGTCATCGCCTGCTCGTAACCGAGCAGCAACGCCTCGTGGCTTGTGAAAACTTCAGTCGTGCGCATCTCGGGATGCGTCTCAGGATCTATGCCGATGGCGCGCATGAAATCGAGGGTTTCGGAAATCCGATCGGCGAGCGCGCGATATCGACCGCTCCCGGGCGAATCCTTCACAAAGCCCAGCGTCCAGCGATGGACGTTCTCGAGGTTAGCGTAGCCCCCGGTCGCGAAGGCGCGCAGGAGGTTCAACGTCGCCGCAGACTGACGGTATGCTTCGATGAGTCTGCGCGGGTCGGGCTGCCGGGAAGCCTCGTCGAACTCGATCGCATTGATGATGTCGCCGCGATAGCTCGGGAGCTCCACATCGCCAACCTTCTCCGTCCCAGACGAGCGCGGCTTGGCGAACTGTCCGGCGATGCGGCCGACCTTCACGACCGGCGAGCCGCCGGCGAAGGTGAGCACGACCGCCATCTGCAGGAAGACGCGGAAGAAATCGCGGATATTGTCGGCGGAATGCTCGGCGAAGCTCTCGGCGCAGTCGCCGCCTTGCAGCAGGAAGGCCTCGCCTGCCGCGACCTTGCTCAACGCCCGCTTGAGCTTGCGCGCCTCGCCGGCGAAAACCAGCGGCGGAAACCCGGCAAGCTGCCCCTCCGCGGCCGCGAGCGCAGCCTCGTCCGGATAGACAGGAACCTGCGGGATCGGCTTCGACCTCCAGCTCGCCGGGCTCCAACGCTCTGCCATGACGCACCCCGGCGGCCGCACTGGCCGCTCAATTCCCGGTCCCAAGGCCCACTTCGGGGCCGACACTGGGGTCTATAGACCCCGGACCGACGCCGGGAAAGCCGCAAAAGCGGAGCCTCAAATCTCTCGAATTGCGAATTCCGCTGAAGGAGGGGGAAAGTGGATTTGTGCATGGTGGCCTAGCCCAGTGCTCATTGGAGGCCCCCGCCATGCGCGCCAAGGTCCTCGCCATCGCCGCTGTGTGCGCGCTGATCCCTGGCGCGG
>JBEVKO010000165.1:0-10160 GCA_040509705.1 Beijerinckiaceae bacterium | reverse complement strand
GGCAATAGCAGGCCGAGGCGCACCGGCCACTGAATGGTGAAGGGCTTGTTCGCCAGCAGAGCAAGTCCAAGGCCGATCACGACGGCGCCGGGCACCGTGATGACGATGACGATGAATGTATGGAGAGTCGCTTCCCAGAAGCGGTCGTCGGATAGTGCGCGAACATAATTTTCAAAGCCGACAAACGGCGTGCCCATCCAGGGCTGCGCGAGGTGCTCGAACCTGAAACTGGTGACGATCAGATTCGCGATGGGATAGAGGACGACCGCTGCAAGCAGCAGGAATGCGGGCGCGAGCAGCGCGTATCCGAGACGCTGTTCCGCGCGTTCGAGGGGAGAGAGCGCGGCGCGCATGATGTTCCCGTCACGCTGCGCCGGCGCCGCGCTTTTCCCGGTCTAGCGCAAGATGCTGGCGAGCCGCGTGCGCATATCGGCCAGCGCTGCATCCGCAGTCTTGGTTCCGGCGAGGAACGCGTTCATATTGGTGCGGATGATCTCTGAGACTTCCGTGTAGCGCGGCGTCACCGGACGCGATTGCGCCGTCTGCACCACAGGTAGCGCGTCCTTGAACCAAGGATTGGCGGCAAGAACTTCGGCGTCGGAATAGACTTCCGCGAAGACCGGCAGGTGAGATGCGAGAATCGCCTGGCGCTTGGAGACTTCCGGAGAGGAAAGATAACGCGCGAGCTTCACCGCTTCGGCCTTGTTCTTCGAGAAGGTCGTCACCGCGACCTGCCATCCGCCAATGCATGTCGCGGCCTTGTCCGCTGTGAAGCCGGGGAGCGGCACGACGCCGGTCTTGCCCTTGACGGTTGAATCCGCGTCGCCCTGCGTCCGCTGCCAGACATAGCCCCAGTTCATGGCGAACAGCAGGTTGCCGGCCTGGAAGTTCTGCCGGATTCGATCCGTCGGACTTTCGGCGAGCTTGGCGGGCGTGACGTTCCCTGCCTTCAAATCGGCCCACAGATCGAACGGACGCTTGGCGACGTCGCCTCCGATATTCAGTTTTCCTGCGCTGTCGGTGAGAGCGCCGCCCGCGCCCCAGAGCGGAACGAGATAGGTGCAGACCGTGCCCTCGATCGGAGCGCCGGCGGTTTGAAAGCCGGAGAGATTGCCGCCTTCCGCTTTCATCACTTTTTCGGCCGCCGCCTTCAATTCGGCCCACGTCTTCGGCGGCTCGACGCCATGCTTTTCGAGGAGATCCTTGCGGTAATAGAGAAACTGCGCGTCCGCGAAATAGGGCAGGGCGATCACCTTGCCGTTGACCACGTTCGCCTCGCGGTACGCGGGAAGATACTTGGCCATCACGGCGTCTTTCTCTGCGCCGAGATAGGAATCGAGAGGCTCGGCCCATTGCGCCGCAGCCCACTGCGCCGGGCGGATGACGTCGATGAGGACCACATCGAGCGCCGAATCCTTCGCCGCCAGCACGGTATTAAGATATTGCTGCTGCTGTTCAGAGGTCGCGCCGCCGACCTCGACTTCCGCCTTCACGTTCGGATTGCGACGCTGATATTCGTCGAGAATCTGGCGCATCACGTCCGGCCGCTGCTGACCGCCGGTGAAGACGCGCAGCGTGACCTGCTGCGCCAGCGCGGATGCCGCGAGCAGCCCGGAAAGTCCTGCGGCCGACAGCGCAACGATGATGGCTTTCCTCATGGGTCTCCCTCCGACGGATCTGCTGGCGACCTTCGACAGGGCCGCTTACTGCAAGTCTTGTAAAAGATATAAGACTTGATAAGTTGCCCGAGATCAAGGCCCGTCGCACGGGCAATCTAAGGTCGGGCGCGAGCCCTCATCCGGCAAGGCTTGGCGCCCCATGACCTGCGTGCTCTGTCTTGGCATCGCCACTCAGGATCACGTTTTCGGCGTCGATTCGTTTCCTACGACCCCGGAGAAACACCTGGCGCATTCCGTCGAGGACGTGGGCGGCGGCATCGCCGCCAATGCTGCGGTTGCGGTGGCGCGCCTTGGCGGGCGCGCCATGCTTGCGTCGCGCCTTGGCTATGACGGCACGGGGCGGGACGTTCTCGCCGCCCTGGAGAGAGAGGGCGTCGATTGTCGGCTGGCGCGACGCTTTACGGGCTGCCGGACATCGAGCTCGGCGGTTCTCGTCGATCGGAACGGCGAGCGGATGGTAATAAATTACTTCGACCAAACTCTGCCTGATGATGCGGGCTGGCTGCCCGGCGCCCTGCCGGATGGCGTTAGGGCTGTCATGGCGGACACGCGCTGGCAGACGGGAGCGCTGAAAATGTTTGGAGCAGCGCGGGACGCCGGCGCGTTCGCGGTCCTCGACGGCGATCGCGCGCCGGCCGACGCCGCGTTGCTCTCGGCGGCGACGCATCTCGTTTTCGCCGCGCAGGCGGCGCGCGAAATCACGGGCCGGAGCGACCCTGTCGATGCGCTTCGCGAATTTCCCGCGCCTGCCGACGTCAGCCTCGCAATCACTGACGGCGGGCGCGGAACCTTTCTGCGGCGCGGCTCCGAAGTTGTGGTCATTCCATCGTTTCCCGTGAAGGCGGTGGACACGCTGGCGGCTGGCGACATCTTTCATGGCGCATTCGCTTATGCGCTCGCCGACGGCATGGACGAGATGGCGGCGTTCCGATTTTCGTCCGCCGCCGCCGCGATCAAATGCACGCGGTTCGGCGGACGCGCCGGAACGCCGACGCGGGCGGAAGTCGAGGAATTCCTGAGAGGCCATCCCTGATGACTCTGAGCGCCGGAAAACTATGGGGCATGCGCCGGCTGGCGGATGCGGGCGGCCGCTTCAAGATGCTGGCGGTCGACCAGCGCCCGCCGATCATCAATCCGATCAGGCAAGCGCGCGGCCTCGCAGAGGCGCCGTTCGATGATGTCGCCGGCTTCAAGATGATGCTCGTCGAAGAATTGCAGAGCGATGCGACCGCTCTGCTTTTGGATCCGGTTTACGCTCTGCCGCGCGGCCTGTCCTTGGTCTCGCCGGCGAAGGGCCTGATCGTCACGCTGGAATCCCATGCGTTTCAGGACACGCCCTCGGGCCGTCTGTCCTCTGAGATCCCGGACTGGTCGGTCGAAAAGATCAAGCGCGTCGGCGGCGACGCGGTGAAGGTGCTCGCATGGTATCGGCCGGACTCCGACGATGCCGTGCGTATCGCCCAGCAGGATTTCGCCAAGCGCATCGGCGAGGCCTGTGCGCGCTATGATCTTCCGTACCTGTTCGAATTGCTCGTTTATCCGCTCGCGCACGACGCGCACCGCACGTCCGACTATGTCGAGATGTCGGGCAAGCACGCTGACATGGTTCTGGAAAGCGTCAGGACTTTCGCTGCGCCGGATTTTGGGGTCGACATATTCAAGCTCGAAAGTCCGGTCGAGGGGAAACTCGTTCAGCCCAGCGACAGTGCGACCCGACGGCTGTTCGAGGAAATGGGCAAGCTGGCGGGTCGACCGTGGGTGATGCTGTCGGCCGGGGCCGGAATGGCCGAATTCCGCATCGTACTCGACTATGCCTACAAGGCGGGCGCGTCGGGCTATCTCGCTGGCCGCGCCATCTGGGCGGAGCCCTTCAGGGCCTTTCCGGACTGGGATGCAATACGTGCGGGCCTGCGAGCGAAAAGCATTCCCTATATGCGCGACATCAATGAGCTGACCGATGCGCGCGCAACGCCATGGACGGCGCATTTCGGCGCAGAGCTTGTCGTGAAAGACCGGGTTGAGCGCTTCTGCGAAAGCTACCCGGGCTTTTAATCGGACCAGAGGCGGAGCTGATGGCTTTTCATGTTGGATCGCCGCAGGTAGAGCGACGCTTCGTGCTAGAAGGAAGCCCATGAACTTGCGCATCGGCGTGCTGCCGCTCGCTCGTCCCACCTTTGACGTTCCTTACGCAGAGGAAGTCGCCAAAGCCGCATTTGCGTCCTTGGATTCCCTTGGCGCGCAGATCGTCGGCGAACGATCGCTCCTGTTTGACGCCAATTCCGCCGAGGCGGCGTTGGGCCTGCTGAAGGCGCATGAACTCGATCTCATCCTGATACTGCAGGCGACCTTCACGGACGCCGCGATGACTGTGAAGGTCGCTGAGAGCGTCACGGCGCCTCTCGCAATCTGGGCGTTCCCCGAGCCGCGCGCCGGGGGGCGCCTGCGGCTCAATGCATTCTGCGGCCTCAACCTTGCGGCGCACGCGCTTGGACGCGCCGGCACGCAGTTCGCCTGGCTCTACGGACCGCCGACGCTCGTTTCTCTCCGTGTGGATCTGTCGCAGATCGCGGCTGGCGCCCGCACTGACGTCAATGCTCCATATGCACGCACAGCGATGTCCGTCGTCGATGGCGAACGGGCGCGCGCGGTCGCGGCGAAATTGCGCGGCGCGCGCATCGGACTTGTCGGCGAGCATCCCGCCGGATTCGATACGTGCCGCTATGAGCCGGAAGCGCTTTCGGCGCTCGCGGGTGTTGAGGTGACGAAAATTCCGCTTCCCGATCTGTTCGCCCGCGCCTCCGCCATCGTCGGAGGCGAACTCGCGCGCGAGCGCGATGATCTGGATAGCAAAATGACCGGGCTTGCCGACGTTGACCAGACACAGCTCATGAAGTCGTTTCAGGTGCTGCGCGCGTTCGAGAGCTTCCGCAAGGATGATGGACTGAGCGCGCTTGCTGTGCGTTGCTGGCCGGAGATGTTCACGGAATTTGGCTGCGCGGCCTGCGGGCCGATGGGGATTCTGAATGAGCGTCGCACGCCCTGCGCTTGTGAAGCCGATATGTACGGCGCCGTCACTGCGCTGATTCTGCAGGAGCTCGCGGGGGACGCCGCCTATCTCGTCGACATCGTCGATATGGACGAGGAGTCCAACACTGGAGTCGTATGGCACTGCGGATCCGCGCCGATGTCGATGGCCGATCCGGAAACGCCTCCGATCGCCCAGATTCATTCCAATCGAAAAATGGCGCTGCTGCAGGAATTTGCCTTGCGGCCGGGACGAGTCACCGTCGCGCGCCTGTCTCAGGCGAAAAACGAAACGGCGCTGTTCGTCGGCGGAGGCGAGATGCTGCGCGCTCCAAAAAGCTTCACGGGCACGTCAGGCGTCATTCGCTTCGACGCTCCGGCGGCGACTGTGACGGCCCGAATGATGGGGGAAGCTCTCGAACATCACGTGGCGATCGTATATGGCGACCACCGCGCGCCGTTGCGCGCGCTCGGCCAGCGGCTCGACCTCCCGGTCAAGGAACTCGGCTGATCATGCCGGCGAACCTTCGCTACGGGCTCATCGGCGCGGGCATGATGGCGCGCGAGCACATCCGCAATCTTGCGATCATTCCCGGATCGCAAGTGACGGCCTACAGCGACCCGGACGAAGGTTCGCGCAGGACGACCGGCGCCTTGCTCCCCGAAGCGCGCGCCTTCGTCGATCATCGCGACTTGATTGATTCAGGGATCGTGGACGCGATCATCATCGCGAGCCCGAACGATACGCATGCGGCGATCCTCTGCGATTTGTTCGCGGCGCCGCGGAAGCTTCCGGCGCTGGTGGAGAAGCCGGTTTGCACGCGGCTCGAGGATTGCGCGACCCTTGCGGCGAAAGCATCGGCCCATCCGGCGCCGGTTTGGGTCGCGATGGAATATCGCTTTATGCCTCCGGTCGCCGAATTGGTGCAGGCGGTGCATGGCGGCGCTGTCGGCGAACTCAAGATGCTCGCTCTGCGTGAGCATCGATTTCCATTTCTCGAAAAGGTTGGCGACTGGAATAGATTTTCGGAGCGCACCGGCGGCACGCTGGTCGAGAAGTGCTGTCACTTTTTCGATCTCATGCGGCTTGTCGTTCGCGATGAGCCAGCGCGCATCTTCGCCTCCGGAGCCATGGGCGTAAATCACCGGAATGAACGCTATGGCGGTCGCACCCCTGACATTCTCGACAATGCGTTCGTCATCGTCGATTTCCGCTCCGGAGTTCGCGCCGCGCTCGACCTCTGCATGTTTTCGGAGGGGTCATGGTGGCAGGAGGAGATCGCGGCGACAGGCGACAGGGCGAAAGTCGAATGCTTTGTGCCGGGGCCGGCCCGCTTTTGGCCGGGAGGCGCGGAAAGAGAGGCCGAAATCATGTTCAGCCCGCGCGCGCCGAAGAATCCGATGCGTCGCAAGATCCATGTCGACTCGGACGCGCTGCGCGCCGGCGATCACCATGGTTCGACCTACTACCAGCATCTTGGATTCCGCCGCGCCGTCGTCGAAGGCAAGGACGTCGAGGTGACGATGACGGATGGATTGAAGGCCGTCGCCATGGGTCTCGCGGCCGAAAGGTCGGCGCGCGAGCGCCGCGTCGTTGCGATCGACGCACTGTCGATTGAGTGATTCGCTCTGCGGGGGCGACCCGAGTTGCGACCCTAATTCGCGCTCGCTTCGACGCCGGCTGATTGCACGATGCCGCGCAGCCTCTCGAGCTCGCTCGCGAGTTTCTTGCCATGCGCTTCGCGGCTGCGTTCAGCCGATGGAAAAAGAAGCGTGCCAAGCTGGTCAAATCGCTCTTGAACCGTTTTGTCATTGAGCGCGTCCTGCAGGGACGCGTGGAGCCTGCCGAGAATGTCGGATGGAACTCCCTTCGGCGCGTACAGGGCGTGCCAGACATTGATGTCGACCGACGGCGCGCCGACTTCAGCCATTGTCGGCATGTCCGGAAATTTCGGGCTGCGCTGCGGCGAGGTGATAGCGAAATTCTTCACTTTCTTCGCTTCGATCTGCGGAAAGGTGTTTGTCGTCTGATCGCACAGGACGTCGACCTGGCCGGCGACGACATCGTTCAGCGCCGGACCCGTCCCGCGATATGCGACAAAGTTGCCTTTGAAATTTAGGGCCTGCATCAGCATGAGCCCGCACATGTGCGAGCCTGAACCGACGCCCGCATGGGCGAAGGTGATCTTGTCGGAGTTCTTGCGAAACGCTTCGAAGGCCTCCTTGGCGGAATTGGGCGCGAAGTCGAGCTTGGAGGTGAGAACATAAGGTCCGTAGTTGATCAGTCCGATCGGCTCGAACGCTGTCGCCGTGTCATAGGTGAGTGATTTGTAGAGCGAGGCGCCGAGGGGCAGTGCGATATGATGAATAAGCAGAGTATATCCATCGGCCGGACTACGCGCGACGCGGGCCGCCGCGGTGGTGCCGCCGGCGCCCGCGACATTCTCGATGATGATCTGCTGACCGAGCTTCTGGCTCATGACCACGCCGAGCATGCGGGCGATGACATCCGTCGGTCCGCCAGCGGCGAACGGGACGATCAGCGTCACCGGTCGGCCTGGATAAGGCTGCGCCGATGCCTGGACGGCGAAAAGCGAGGAGGCCAGCGCGCCGGTCGCAAGAACGAACGTTGCGCGCCTGTTGATATTGCTCATTGTCTCTCCTTTGTCTTCGCTTTGATTGCTGGAATGGCATTCTGGAGCGGACCGTTCCGCGGTCAACCGCCGCAGAAAAGAAATAAATGTCCTGCTCCGGCAGAGCGCGCATAGAGATGAAAAGCGCTGCGCGCTCCGTTCATGTGAGATCGGAAATATAGTGGAAGCCGTCAGTCAGGCAGCGGCTGACGCGCCACTCGACCGGGCGCCCGTCGAGCGCGAGGGCGAGTCGATCAATCACCAGAGCTGGCGCGCCTACGCTGACGCCGAGTAGTCTCGCATTGTCTGAATCGAGCGCTTCGGCCTTCAGTCGTTCCTGCGCCCGCGCCACAGTGACGCCGAAGCGGTCGGCGTACAGCCCGTATATGTTGTTGGGGATCTCTCCGTGCTCGAGCCCGGGAAAGACGGAACTCGGCACGGTGATTGTTTCGGCGATGACCGGACGCCCGGCGAGCGAGCGGATGCGCTGGATTCGGGTCACCTTCGCCTTGTCGGAAAGCGCGAGAACCCGGCGATCATCGACAGTGGCGCTTCCCCCCTGCACGTTGACGACTCGGCTTTCGGGAAAGACGCGATCGCCATTGTCGGCCGCCAGCTTGAAGAATTGAAAAAGGACACGCTCCTCGTCATGCTCCGACACGAAGGTGCCGCGCCCCTGCCGGCGCACCAGCAGCCGTTCCGCCGCCATTTCATCCAAAGCCTTGCGAACCGTGCCCTGACTCACGCCGAGTTCGGCCGCGAGTTCCATCTCGCTGGGCAGCAAATGGCCGGGAGGCCAGTCGCGGCGGAGCAGTCGTTGCACCAGCCGGTCTTTGACCTGTCGATAAAGCGGCGAAAAGCCGATCGATCCGCCGCCGCCCGTTCGTTCGCCCAAGAATTCACCTGAACCTGGTTGGGATCGCTTGTCAGGCATCTTCTATCTTATATAAGACCTTGGCAATGGCTGCCCGCCGTGATCGGCCCTGCGAATGGCCCGCCGCGGAGGCAAGCGTCCCGCGCGCGGAGAAACCATGTCCACCCCCCCCCTCCTGGTTCATGAGCGCAAGGACAATGTCGGCGTCGTGGTGGTCGAGGGTCTGAAGTCTGGAACGGACATGCTTGCCGTCGTCACTCACGACAACACTGACTTTCGCATCATTGCGCGGCACGACATTCCGATCGGACACAAGGTGGCGCTGAAAGACCTCAAGAAGGGCGACACGATTTGGAAGTACGGTCAGGACATCGGCAAGACCACCGCCGACGTCAAGAAGGGCGAGCACCTGCACGTTCACAACGCCAAGACCAAGCGCTGGTGATGCAGAGACCGATATCTCGCGCGCAAGCTGATCCGTTCAGGAGATGACCATGAGCATCGTCGCCAACTTCGATCTGGTGAAAGCCAAGCAGGCCTCCGTCAAAGGGCGATCCATCGAAGCGCCGGAATTCAAGGCGCCCGTCGTCGTCCGCGGCAGGAAGGCGTCAAGGGACAGCTTCTTCGGCTGGCGCCGTGAAAACGGCCGCGTCGGCGTGCGCAATCATGTGCTGATGCTGCCGCTCGACGATCTCTCGAACGCCGCCTGCGAAGCCGTCGCCAACAACATCAAGGGCGTGATGGCGATCCCGCACGCCTATGGCAGGCTGCAGTTCGGCGCGGATCTCGACCTTCATTTCCGCACTTTGATCGGCACGGGATCCAACCCGAATGTCGCGGCCGTCATCGTCATCGGCATTGAGGATGGATGGACCAAGCGCGTCGTCGACGGCATCGCCAGAACCGGCAAGCCCGTGGTCGGCTTCGGCATCGAAGGGCATGGCGACATCGCCATCATCGCCCAGGCCTCCTACGTCGCCAAGGAATTCCTGCAGTGGTCGTCCGAGCTGCAGCGCGAGAAGTGCGGCATCGAAGAATTGTGGGTGTCGACGAAGTGCGGCGAATCCGACACGACCACTGGCCTGTCGTCATGCCCGACCGTGGGCAACATGTACGACAAGCTGATTCCGCGCAGGATCTACGGCGTGTTCGGCGAGACGTCCGAGATCACCGGCGCTGAGCATCTTTGCAAGGCGCGCGCCGTCGACAAGAAGATCGGCGATCGCTGGTACAAGATGTGGAAGGCGTACCAGGACGACGTCATCGAAGCGCACAAGGTCGATGATCTGTCCGAATCGCAGCCGACCAAGGGCAACATCGCCGGCGGGCTGACGACGATCGAGGAGAAGGCTCTCGGAAACCTCGAGAAGATCGGCCGCGAGTGCAAGTTCATCGATATTCTCGAACCGGCCGAAGCGCCGAATTCCGGGCCTGGCCTCTACTTCATGGACACGTCTTCGGCGGCCGCGGAATGCGTGACGCTGATGGCGGCCGGCGGTTATGTCGTCCACACATTCCCGACAGGGCAGGGAAACGTCATCGGCAATCCCATTGTTCCGGTGATCAAGATCTCGGGGAACCCGAAGACGTTGCGCACCATGCCCGAGCATATCGATGTGGATGTGACCGGCGTGCTCTCGCGGGAGATGACCATTCCGGAAGCGGGCGACGCTCTCATCGACAACATCATCCGCACCGCCAATGGCCGCTTGACTGCTGCCGAGGCGCTCGGTCATCGCGAGTTCTCGATGACCAAGCTCTACCGCAGCGCCTGAACGCGCACGCCAGGATGTCAGAGGCGATCGCACAGAAGTCCGTCGCAGCGCGCGCGGATTGGCGCCGCCTCATGCCGGGCGTTGCGCTGGCGCTCGCGGTTGGCGCGGCCGCCTATATGCTGGAGCCGATGTTGAAGGCGATCAGCGGCGGCGCGGGCCTTCCTGCGATGGTGAT
>JBEVKO010000164.1:0-5203 GCA_040509705.1 Beijerinckiaceae bacterium | reverse complement strand
CGCCTCGACCCAGGCCGCCGGCATTGTCACGCCCTTTCGGACCTCCGCATCGTTGAGAACCGAATGGCGGAATGGAACGCCGCTGCCGCTCTGCAGGAGCCGCGCGCCCATGGTCTTGGAGATCGCCCACTGGCAGTAGAGGTAAGCGGCGCCCTTGTTCTTCGAGGCTTCGACGACGCCGATGCCATCCCCGAACGTCGCGGCCGCCTGACCCTTCGGACCCTTCGGCACGACGGCGTAGCCGACCTTGCCGACGATCCGCGACTTGGTGGGATCTTCGAGCGGCGGCGCAAAACCGACGCCGTCCATCCACATGCCGACCTTGCCCTGGAGGAACGCCGACTGGCTCTCCGCCCAGTTGAATCCGGCGACGCCCGGAGGCGCATACTTGGTGAGCAAAAGCTGGAACAGCTTCGTCGCCTCGATGGCTTCCGGACTGTCGGTCGTCAGGTTGCCTTTCGAGTCCATGTGATCGCCGCCATAGCCCATCAGGAAGTTGGCCCAGAACGGAAGGTTGGCGTTGCGCAAGCCGCGACCGACGATGCCGAACTGCCCTTCCTTCGCATCGGTGAGCGCTTCGGATGCTTTCACCAACTCCTCGAAAGTCGTCGGGACCTGGAGATTCTTCTTCTGGAACAACTCCTTGTTCCAGTAGAGCATGAAGTAATCGACCGAGAAGGGCAGCGAGCGCATCTCGCCGGACGGCGGTTTCGCATAAAGCAGGCCCGCCTGGGAGAAGTCGCTCTCGACGAGAGTCGGCTCGGTGACGGTCGGGTCCTTCATGAAGGGCGACAGGTCCGCGAGCCATCCCGCCTTCTCGAACTGACGCTTCTGGACGTGATAGCTCATGTGGATAACGTCGAAGCTCGGCCTGCCGGACGTCAACTCAATGACGACCTTCTGACGCTGCTGCTGCTCGGGCATCTGCTCGGACGAAACCTTGATGCCGGTCAGGTCCGTGAATTCCTTCTCATATTTCTGCAGGGTCTCGCCGCGTGGGCTCTTCGACAGATTTACTTCGATGGAGGCGCCAGCAAATTTCTTCCAGTTCATGGCGCCCTGGGCGAAGCCTTCGCCCGCCAGCGCAAGCGCCGTTGCGCTCGCTGTTCCCGCCAGCATCGCGCGGCGAGTAATTTGATCGAACATGTTTTCCTCCCTGCATCCGCCAACGACTGGCCGGCGTGGTTCGTTCGGCGCGGGCAAACGCGCGCTCTTGTTGGTCTGTCGTCGCAGATTGCGCCAAAGCGGCCACTGCGACAACTGCGGCGTAACTGACGTTCGGTCCGGCAGCGTCGCTTGGCTCGGCGGTCCGGACGGCGAAGGTGAATAGCAAGACGTTCGCGCATTGACAACTGGCTAACATGTCAGCAAGAACATGGGCGCGCGACGATCACGCGCGACGATCGAGACGGATGCTCCCTCAAGCCTCATTCTCCAGCGCGGCGCTCGACCCTGCCTGCCGGGGCATGATTGGCGTCGTGCCTAGCCAGAACACGCCGTTCGACGCCGACGGCGCGATCGATCTCGCGGCCGTGCGTCGCGTCGCACGCGCCTCGATCGAAGCGCGTGTTGCGGGAATGCTTGTGCTCGCCGTCGCCAGCGAGAACCGCTCGCTCACCATCGATGAGCGACGCGCGGTGGGCGAGGCGTTCGTCGATGAGACCGGGGGGCGCGTTCCGATCATCGCCGCCGTGTCAGCGCCCGATATCGCTACCGCCGTCGCGCTGACGAAGGCCGCAGTCGCGTCCGGCGTCGATGGCGTCTGCTATCAGGCGCCGAATGGCGTTTCCCGCGATACGCTCGATGAGCATGTGGCGCGCATTTGCGATCTCGGGCCGAAGCTCTTCATGCTGCAGGATCTCGACTGGACCGGGCCGGGCCTGTCGATGGAGGATATCGGCTGGCTGTTCGAACGCCACGAACGGTTTCGCGCGATCAAGATCGAGGCCAATCCCGCCGGTCCCAAATACACCCTTGCGCTCGAAACCTTTGGCGGGCGGCTGCATGTCTCAGGAGGATGGGCCGCGGCGCAGATGATCGAGGCCCTGGCGCGCGGCGTCCACGCCTTCATGCCGACGGCGATGGACTACATCTATGTCGGAATTTACACGCGCTTCGCCTCGGGCGACGTCGACGGAGCACGTGCGCTTTTCGAGCGGATGCTGCCGTTCATCGCGTTCTCGAACCAGCACATCGACGTCTCGATCCGCTTCTATAAGCGGGTGCGCCAGCTCGATGGAATCTTTCCGACCGCTGAGTGCCGCGCGCCGACGCCGACGTTGGATGCGTTTCAGTCGGCGATTCTCGATCAGCTTGCAGCGCGGGCGGTCGAGCTTGATCGCGAAATTCGCAGCCAGCCGCAGAAATCCAGCGCCGCGCACGGCGCCCCGAAATCCGCCACTCACGTCGCTTCGGCGACCTAACCGGAAGCTTTCACATGCCTAGCTCTGCACGACCGAAATTCGGCATCAGTCCGGCGCTCGCCACACCCATCGCCAAAGACGGGACGGTCCACGTAAATGCGCTCGTCGCTCACACGAACGACCTGCTTGCACGCGGTTGCACGTCGGCGACGATCTTCGGCACGACAGGCGAAGGCCCCTCCTTCGGCCTATCCGAGCGCGAGCGCACGGCCGCCGGCATGATCGCGGCCGGCATTCCGGCCGCCAAGATCGTCGAAGGGATCATCGCCTGTTCGCATGAAGAGGCGGTTGCGAGCCTTAGCGGCGCCTATGCGCGCGGCGCGAAGGCGGTGCTGTTCGCGCCGCCCTTCTACTTCCGCGACAATCCGGACGACGCGCTTTTTGCGTGGTTCGATGGCGTATTCCGCGCCCTCGGCGCGAAGATGCGCGACATCATCCTTTATCACATCCCCAGCATGACCGGCGTGCCGATCTCCTTCGACGTGATCACGCGCCTGAAGAAGGCCTATCCAGGCGTTATTCTCGGCGTCAAGGATTCGAGCGGCGACAGCGATCACACGATGCGCCTGATCGATGCGCATGGCGATCTGACGATTCTCGTCGGCGACGAGCGCTATCTGGGCGCCGCGGTTGCGAAAGGCGCGTCGGGCTCGATCTGCGGCTGCAGCAATTTCCTTCCCGAACAGCTCGTCCGCGTCGTCGCCGATGGAAAGGATGACGCCGCCGTGCAGGCGCTCGTCGATGCGATCTGCGCGCATCCCGTCATTCCGGCGGTCAAGGCGCTTGCGGCCCATGTGACGGGCGAGCCGGCCTTCTTCGCTCCTCGCCCACCGCTTGCGCCGCTCAGCGCCGCCGCGACTCAGGAACTCACTCGCGCGCTTGACGCCATCCGCTTCAAGAAGGAAGCCGCTGAGTGAGCGGCGCACGGCCCGCGCCTCCTGAAACCGCGAAGCTCCGCGAGCGGGCCTATGACGCGTTCACGCAACGCATCTTTGATCGTGATATCAAGCCCGGCCAGTTCGTCAGCCAGCGCGAACTTGTCGAGCTGACGGGCGTTCCGCTCGGGGCCATCCGCGAGCTCGTGCCTCGGCTCGAGGCGGAGGGCCTGATCGTCACCATTCCGCAGCGCGGCATGCAGGTCGCGCACGCCGATCTCAGCTTGATCCGCAATGCGTTCCAATTCCGCCTCTTCGTGGAGCGCGAGGCGGTGAAGGCGTTCGCGGAAGCCGCCAGCGACGACATGATTGCGGCGCAACGCACGGCGCACGAGGAGATTTTGGGGCGCGCCCGCCAAAGCATCAACGGCAAGCTCATCGTCAAGGCGCAGATTGTCGATCTGGACTTTCATGAGGCGATCATCGACCATCTCGGCAATGACATCATCTCGAAGGCGTACCGGGTGAACTGGATCAAGATCAGGCTCATCCGCCACAACGAGACCGGGCTGCTGCCCGAACTCGTCATACCGGTGATGCAGGAGCATCTCGCCGTCGTCGCAGGCATCGAGAAGCGCGATCCCGAACAGGCGAGCGCGGCGCTGACGGCGCATATCACGGGCTCTCGCGACCGCGCGCTCGGGCTGCGCTGAGCGAGAAATCCAGGTTCAAAAACTTCGCTAAAACATCGTCACGGGAGGAAAATCATGACGACCAAAATCACGAAGCGACATTTTGCAGCGGGAAGCGCCCTCGCCGCGGCCGGCGTCTTCATGCCGGCGATCGGCGCCCGCGCGCAAACGACTGTCGTGCGCTGGGGCATTCAGCTTCCGCCGACGCACCCACAGGTGCTGATGATGGACCGCATCGCCAAGGAGGTGAAGGAAAGGACATCGGGTCGCATCGACATCCAGTCGTTCCCGAACGGACAGCTCGGCTCGGGCAAGGATATGATGGAGGCGGTCTCCGCCGGCGCCCTGACGATGACGACGGACGGCGCGGCGGCGCTCGGCGCCTTCCTGCCGCAGCTTTCGATCATCGAAGCGCCGTATCTGTGGCGCGACGCTGCACATATGGCGAAGGTCGGTTCGACGCCGCTGTTCGCCTCGATGAACAATGATCTCGTCGCCAAGCGCGGAATGCGCATGATCGCGGTGACCTACTATGGCAAGCGCCATCTCACGACTGGAACGCGCCAGGTGAAGAGCGCTGCGGACATGAACGGCTTCAAGCTCCGCGTGCCGCCGGTGGACACGTTCCGCGCCATGGCGGAAGCGTGGGGCGCCCGGGCAACGCCAGTCGCCTTCCCCGAACTTTATCTGTCGCTCAGCCAGGGCGCCGTCGACGGGCAGGAAAATCCGCTACCGACGATCCAGAGCGCGAAGCTCTTCGAAGTGCAGAAATTCCTCGTGCTCACCGAGCATATCATCACGCCGCAGCTCGCGATCGTGAACGAGGCGTTCTGGAAGGGGCTGCCCGCCGCCGACCGCGACCTTTTGCAGGCGGCGATCAACGCCGGCGCGGCCTGGCAGGACAAGGAGCTCGCAAGCCAGGAGGATTCGCTGGTCGATACGCTGAAGAAGGCCGGAATGACGGTCATCGAGCCAGACAAGGAGAGCTTCCGCAAGCCGGTGCTCGCGCAGCTGCCGCCGAAATTCGAGGAGAAATGGGGCAAGGGCAATTTCGAAGCGCTGATGAAGCTCTAACTCGCTCGCGAATCTCAAATTGCGCATCATGAGGGGGTCGCCGCTATGCTCACGCGGCGACCCCAAGTTTCAAGAAAGGACGCGGCGAAGACCGCGTAGGGGGAAACGGAATGATTCGACTGGTCGCATGGAGCGACAG
>JBEVKO010000163.1:0-3097 GCA_040509705.1 Beijerinckiaceae bacterium | reverse complement strand
CCGTAATTTTCGGGAATCCCACCGCCTTAGCGGCGTTCCCATCAGCTTGGATTTGTTCGACTTTAACTCTCCTCCCCGGATCTCTGACGAGGCGCGAGCTTCGCCAATTCGACCTGGGCGCGGAGTTCGATGTGGGCCAGCAGCCCGTCGATTGCAGGATCGCCGCTCGATGAAGCGGCCTCCTGGGTCTGGCGACTGAGTCGCGAGAGATCCTTCGCAGACACCCGGCCCGAGAGAAGTCCGATCTTCAAGGCTTCCAGCGTGTCCAGAAGCTCATGTCCGCGCCGCATTGCGCGACGCCGCCGCTCCCTTCCGGCTTCGGGGTCGGTCTGCAGCGCAAGGACGGCGTCGAGGCCGATGAGGCCGCCAGCGTGGGTTGGCGCGGCGGCCCTCGAGGCTCCCGCCGAGTCGGGCGTGAACTTGGGGCCTGCCCCTGTACGCGGCTTCGCAGCCGCGCCCTGCGCTACCGGCGTGCGCTGCTCAATCCGCATGGCCGCCTGCTCCCCGTTGCCTGCCATTCGTGTGCGCCGGCTTGGTTAACGCCGGGTTAAGCGGCTCGGCAGGAATTGCCCACCAGGCATCTCCGACCGGGCCGGGGCCTTACTTTCGTTCGGCCTGGTTTATGAACTCCTCTGTTTTTCAATAGGTTGAATAGCAGTAGGCGATGGCACGCCGTTCGCAACGCGGGCGCAAGCCAACGAGATCCCCATGCGCGCGCTTCGCACCCTGATCCTGCTCACGCTGAGTTGCGCCGCAATGGCGACGCCCGCCTTTGCTCTCTCGCGGATCAAGGATCTGGCGGCGGTCGAAGGCGTGCGTCAGAACCAGCTTGTCGGTTACGGCATCGTCGTCGGCCTCAACGGCACCGGCGACACGCTCAACAACACGCCTTTCACCCGGCAGTCCGCAACCGCGATGCTCGAACGGCTCGGAATTAATACGCGGGGCGCGACCATGCGCACCGCCAACATGGCGGCGGTGATCGTCACGGCCAACCTGCCGCCCTTCTCGACGCAGGGCACGCGGATCGACATCACCGTGTCATCCCTCGGCGACGCCAAGAGCCTGCAGGGCGGCACTCTGCTCGCGACGCCGCTCCTAGGCGCGGACGGCGAGGTCTACGCGGTCGGGCAAGGCTCGCTGGCGATCTCGGGCTTCGCCGCGGGGGGAGACGCGGCCAGCGTCACGCGCGGCGTCCCGACAGTCGGGCGCATTGCGTCGGGCGCACTCGTCGAGCGCGAGATCGAATTCAAGCTGGCCCAGGCGCGATCATTGCGGCTCGCCCTGCGCAATCCCGACTTCACAACCGCCCGTCGCATCGCAGCGGCGGTCAACGATTTCATGGGGGCGCTGGCGGCCGAGCCGCTCGACCCCTCGACGGTCCTCATCCAGGTCCCGCAAAAGTTCCAGGGCAACATGATCAGGCTGCTGACAGAGGTCGAGCAGCTGAAGGTCGAGCCGGATCATGTCGCCAAGATCGTCATCGACGAGCGCTCGGGCGTTGTGGTCATGGGACGCGACGTGCGCGTGTCGCAGGTTGCGGTCGCGCAAGGCAATCTCACCGTATCGATTTCGGAAACGCCGCTGGTGTCACAGCCGGAGCCGTTCGCACGCGGCCAGACGACCGTTGTGCCGCGCACCGACGTGAAGGTCGATACGCAAGCCGGAAACAAGCTGGCGCTGGTCCGTGAAGGCGTCACGCTGAAGGAACTGGTCGACGGGCTGAACGCGCTGGGCGTCGGTCCGCGCGACCTGATCGCCATCTTGCAGGCGATCAAGTCCGCAGGCGCGCTCCAGGCCGAAATCGAGGTGATCTGATGGGACCCGTCATCGCCGCCGCCGCCGCCGCGCTCTCCGCCTACCAGAAGATGAGGCTGAAACCGCCGGCGGCGCAACTCTCAGCCGCGCCGGGCCTCAACGGGCTCGATCCGAAGACGGATGCGCGGCTGAAGAAAACCGCGCGCGATTTTGAATCGATGTTTCTCGAAAACATGGTCGACAAGATGTTCGGCTCGCTTGGCGAAGACGGCCCGCTTGGGGCCGATGGCGCGGGCGGCGACGTCTGGCGGTCGATGCTCGCAAAGGAGCACGCGCAATCACTGACGCGCGCCGGCGGAATCGGCATGGCGGCGAGCGTCTATGGCGAGCTCGTCAAAATTCAGGCGCAAGCGACCGCCGCAGGAAAGGGACCGACAGGCTGATGTCTAACACAAGCTCGACCCCGCAAAGCCTTGCTCCGTCAGCGCGTCGAGTCACGTCGGCGAGTGAAGCGCGCGGCCTCGTCGCAGAGGCGCTGGCGGCGTTGGAAACGCTCGACCAAACGCTGGCGATCGAGACCAGTCTCATGCGGGGCGGACGCATCGGCGAAGCGCTGGCGCTGACCGACCTCAAGCAGCAGCGCGCCGGCGCCTACATGCGGCTGCTCGAAAGCGTGAAGGCCAACGCCATCGCACTCGCGCGCTTTTCTCCGGACGGCGTCGAATCCCTGAAATCCCGCCATGCCGATTTCGGCCGCGCCCTGCACCTCAACCAGACGGTGATCGCGACCGTGAAGTCGGTGTCCGAATCTCTCGTGCGCGGGTTGCAGACGGAGCTCAGCGCCGGCAAGGCGCTCTCCGTCTACGGTCCGGGCGCCGCGGCTACCACGCTTGCGCCGAAATCAGAGCCGATTGCGCTATCCGTCAGGCTTTAAGGCGCAGAAACTTTACGATGCGTTGACTTTCCCGTCGCAAGTCGCCCGAAAGCCGGCTGTCGTACGGCGATCCCGCGCAATTTAACCAAGCTCACTTACGAAAGATTCAGCCCCTCCATGCGCATTGGGCAGGCGGTCAGAAGACCGCGTGCCCGAAAGGTGTCGCCATGGATGGTGGAGCCATTCAGCGGGCCGTTCCTGCCGCGAATGCGGCGCCGGTCCGGTCAGATCTTACGGCGGCGCGCCCGAGCGCGCCCGTCGAATCCCCGCCCGACAAAGTCGTTCCGCCTGTCGGCGAGGCGTCAGCCGTCGTGCTCGATACGTCCTCGACCGGCAAGCGCGTCGCCGAGACGCTCGCCGCGCTCGACCAGCAGGCTGACATTCTGCGTCAGACGCGGATCGAGG
>JBEVKO010000162.1:0-5170 GCA_040509705.1 Beijerinckiaceae bacterium | reverse complement strand
CCTTCACATGAAAAGCTCCCCCCTTTCCGGGCCCGTCTCCGGCGGCGACGGCGAGCAGGCGGCCGCAAGGTCGGCCCGCGCGCTCGGGGCGCGCCGCCTCGCCGCCACCGCGTTGCGTCACGTGATCGAAAAGAAGGCGTCGCTTGAGGACGCGCTGGCGCGGTCGGGCGCGCGCGGCGCATTTGACCTGGACACGCGAGACCGGCAGTTCGCTCGTTCGATAACGGTGATCACGCTTAAGCGCCTCGGCGGCCTGCGCGCTGCGCTCAACGCTCGCCTCAAGAAGCCGGTCGACGCCACGCCGCCCGAGATCGCCGCGACGCTCCTCGTCGGAGCCGCGCAGATTCTCTTCATGGCCGTACCATCGCACGCCGCTGTCGACGTCGCCGTCGAACTGACTCGGTTGGATCGCCAACGCGCCGGACTCGCGGGGCTCGTCAATGCCGTGTTGCGGCGGGTCGCCGCCGACCGCTCGCAAATCCTGTCCTCCCTTGATCCGCAATCCGATTTCCCGCCATGGCTCATGGCGCGCTGGCGTGCGCACTATGGCGAAGCGCACGCCCGCCGCATCACAACGGCGCTGGCGCTGGAGCCAACCCTTGATCTGACTGCGCCAATGGATGCGGATGGTTGGGCCGAGAAACTCGGCGGGCGACTGACGCCCAACGGCTCGATTCGCGTTCTCACGCACGCATCGATCGAGACATTGCCCGGATATGACGACGGCGCATGGTTCGTGCAGGACGCCGCAGCTGCAATGCCAGCGCGTCTCCTCGCCGCAACGAAGGGCGAACGAATCATCGATCTATGCGCAGCGCCCGGCGGAAAGACGATGCAGCTTGCATCCGCCGGCGCATCCGTCATCGCCATCGATCGATCGGCACCGCGTCTCGAGCGCCTGAAACAGAATCTCGCGCGCATGCGGCTTGAGGCGCAGATCATTGTCGCCGACGCAGCGTCATGGGGCGGAGATGCAGCTGACGGCATTCTACTCGATGCGCCCTGCACCGGCACCGGCACCATCCGTCGTCACCCGGACATCGCCTGGACGAAATCTGAATCGGATCTTGTGTCCCTTGCGTCGCTGCAGACGCGGCTCCTCGACCACGCGATCGATCTGCTTAAGCCCGGCGGGCGGCTGGTCTATTCAACCTGTTCGCTGGAGCCGGAGGAAGGCGAGCGCCAGATCGATGAATTCATCGCGCGACGGCGTGATGTCGCACGCGATCCCGTCTTGCCGCACGAAGCGCCAGGACTTTCCGACGCTATCGATCGCAACGGCGCGTTGCGCATTACGCCGGACCTGTGGTCCGATCCCGAACCACGGCTTGCCGGACTTGATGGATTCTTCATTGCACGAATGCGTCGAACAGGTTGAAGGGGCGACGCAAATCATCAACCATGCCGCCCGTGTCTGACGCGCCACCGACATCCCGGCCAGCGAGCCGTCTCCGCTTCGGCCGGCTGGCCAGGCGGGTCCGCGGCGCTGTAACGGCGCCGATATCCGGCCTGGTGTCGCGGCTCTCGCCGCAACCGACGCGGCTTGTGATCGTTCCTCCGGATCTGCGCACCCTCGACCCGTCTATCGCTCGCGACATTCTCGCGGGCCACTATGCGTTCGGCGGCAAGGTGATTGTCGCAGACGATTCCTCTCCCTTCGCCATCGCAGGGGCGGCGGAAGTCTGGCTGCGAGGGCTCTACGGCTTCGCGTGGCTGCGCCATATGACCGCCCTGCAGGACATCGACGCCCGGGCGCGGGCGCGCGCCATCGTCTCGGAATTTCTTGCGCTGAAGGCCCTGCCTCGCGAAGCCGACGATCCGCGCGTCGTGGCGCGCCGACTGATCGCCCTGATCTCCGCGGCGCCATGGCTGCTCGATGGCGCCGACGCCGATTTCTACAGGAATTTTCTGCGCGCGCTGTGCCGGCACGGCCGCCGGCTGCAGCGAGCCGCGATCTCTGAATACGAGCCTCTCGTCCGTCTGCAGGCCGGAGCCGCGCTGTTGCACCTTGCGCTCTCGACGGACCGTTCGGAGAGCCTGGCGCGGCGCGCAATCGCTACTGTAAGCCGCGAACTGAATGCGCAGATCGCCGCCGACGGAGGCCATATCGGCCGCAATCCCGAGACCTGCGTCGGTCTGCTTCTTGATCTCATTCCGCTTCGACAATGCTTCGTGCGCCGCGGCGTCGAGCCGCCAGCAGACATTCTCAACGCAATCGACCGAATGCTGGCGATGGTGCGCCACCTGCGTCACGCCGATGGAGCGCTCGCCGCGTTCAACGGCGCCGGCGGCACGCCGCGCGACCTGATGGCGACGCTCATCGCCTATGGCGATGCGGCGAGCGCAGCGAGCGCCGGATTGCGGGGCGGCTACGCCCGGCTCGTCGCCGGCGGATCGGTGGCGCTGATCGATGCGGCCTCGGCAGGCCCGATCGCCGCGACGTCGCGCTCTCACGCCGGATGTCTGGCGCTGGAATTTTCAGGCGACGGGCGCAGATGGATCGTCAATTGCGGCGCGCCGCGCGACGAAGGTACGGAACTCGCCGAAGCGGTGCGCACCACGATCGCCCATTCTACGGCGACGATCGGCAACAGCGCCTCAGCGCAATTCATCGATTCGTCCGCCGGAACGTTTCTCGCCGGCCCGCCCGGAATGCGCGCCCATCTGTCCGACGATGGACAATCCTTCAACGGCGCGCATGACGGCTACGTCTCCCGCTTCGGCGTGATCCATGAAAGGACGGTGAAGCTGACGGCTGACGGCGGACGGTTGTCGGGACGCGACGTCTTCGCCGGCGACGTCGGCGACGACGGCGCTCATGTAGTGCTACGCTTCCATATTCATCCATCGGTCGACGCCCAGCTGGCCGACGACGACAGCTATGTGCTGCTCGTCGGGCGCGACGCGGTGGCGTGGCGCTTTCAGACCGAAGATGTCTCGCTCGACATCGAAGACAGCATTTTTCTCGGCGACGGCGCGCCGCGCCGCACGATGCAGATCACGTTGCGCATCGATCTCGTCGACCGAAGACACGTCGCCTGGTCGATCGAGCGCGTGTCGCGCGGCCGCGCGCGCGGCGAAGACGCACGCTGAATCAAATCAGGGGAGAGGGCGGATGACGCTGCACACTGTCGCAAGTTTTGATCGCATCGGCGAGGAGAATGCGTTCGCGGTGCTGGCGCGCGCCGTGGCGCTGCAGTCGCAGGGAAAGGACGTCATCAATCTCGGCATCGGCCAGCCGGATTTTCCAACGCCGCCGCACATCGTCGAGGCTGCGATCAAGGCGCTTCGCGACGGTCATCATGGATACACCCCGGCGACGGGAATTGCGCCGCTGCGCGAAGCTGTCGCGGCCGACATCCGGCGCCGCTTCAGCACCGAGGTGTCTCCCGACAGCGTCCTGATCGCGCCAGGCGGCAAGGTCACCATGTACATGGCGATCCTGATGTTCGGCGAGCCGGGCGCCGACATTCTTTATCCTGACCCCGGCTTTCCGATCTACCGCTCAATGATCGAATATACCGGAGCAAGGCCGGTCCCGATTCCGATCCGCGAAGAAAACGGTTTCGCCTTCAGCGCCGACGAAACCCTGGCGCTCATCACGCGTGACACGCGGCTCATCATCGTCAACTCCCCCGCCAATCCCACTGGTGGCGTGACGCCGAAGGAAGAGATTGACAAGCTGGTGGCGGGTCTTGAGCGCTGGCCCGACGTTGCGATCATGTCGGACGAAATCTACGACCAGCTTGTCTATGACGGAATGCAGCATGTCTCACTGCTGACCTATCCTTCGATTCGAGATCGGCTGATTCTTCTCAACGGATGGTCGAAAACCTACGCAATGACGGGCTGGCGCATGGGCTGGTCGGTATGGCCGGCGAAGCTCTACGACATGGCGCGCAAGCTGGCGGTGAATTCCTACTCCTGCGTCAACGCATCGGCCCAGTACGCCGGGCTCGCGGCGCTCATTGGTCCCCAGGACGCGGTCGCGGCGATGGCGGCCGAATTCGATCGTCGCCGCAAAGCGGTCGTCGCTGGCCTCAATCAGCTCCCCGGTGTCTCCTGCATCGTTCCGAAGGGCGCCTTCTACGCGTATCCCAACGTGTCGAAGACTGGCTGGAAGGCGAAGCCGCTGGCGTCTGCGCTGCTCGAGGACGCCGGCGTCGCGATCATCGGCGGACCGGACTTCGGCGTGAATGGCGAGGGCTATGTTCGCCTGAGCTACGCGAACTCGCTGCCCAGTATTGAAAAGGCGCTTGCGCGCATGGGCGATTTCTTGACGCGACGGAATGCCGCATAAGGCGAGCTTCAAAGTTCGTTTGCGCAGCCATCGAAGATCTTGGCGCGGTATGAGTTCACACGACATGGCTTTGAATTGAAGGAATTTCAGGATGCTGCTTGCAGACAAGACCTGCATCGTGACAGGCGCCGCCTCGAAGCGCGGAATCGGCCGCGCCATCGCTCAC
Source organism: Beijerinckiaceae bacterium (assembly GCA_040509705.1). Taxonomy (GTDB): domain Bacteria; phylum Pseudomonadota; class Alphaproteobacteria; order Rhizobiales; family Beijerinckiaceae; genus Terrirubrum. The sequence goes on along the minus strand of JBEVKO010000162.1, from coordinate 704 downwards.
CTTTTCGCTGAGCAGGGCGCGAAGGTGGTGATCCTTGATATTGACGGAGATGCAGCGAGGCTCGCGGCGGCCAGCCTCCGCGGCCGCGCTCACAAGGGCTATCCCTGCGACGTCACGAGCCACTCCCAATGCGTCGGGGCGGTCGCCGCCGCCCTCGGAGATTTCGGGGCTGTCCATGTGCTTGTGAACAACGCCGGCGTCAGCCAGGCGCGGGACATCATGTCGATTGCGACAGCGGACTACGATGCGGTGCTTGACGTGAATCTTCGAGGCACGCTGCATATGTGCCAGGCAGTCATTCCGCATATGCGCCGGGAGAAGCGCGGCTCCATCGTCAATCTCGCATCAGTATCGGCGCAGCGTGGCGGAGGAATCTTCGGCGGTCCGCATTATGCGGCGTCAAAAGGCGGCGTGCTCGGCCTGACCAAGGCGATGGCGCGCGAGCTCGGCCCTGACAATGTGCGGGTCAACGCCATTTGCCCATCCCTGATCGACACCGACATTGCTGGCGATCTGCTGCGGACCGAACGCGGGGCGGATATCATCCGGTCGGTGCCGATGGGCCGCGTCGGCAAGGCGGAAGAAGTCGCTGGCTGCGCCTTGTTTCTCGCCTCGGACCTGTCATCGTATGTGACCGGATCGGAAGTGGACGTTAACGGCGGAAGCCACATTCACTGATCCCTCGTCGGAGTTACGGCTCTCCA
>JBEVKO010000161.1:0-8528 GCA_040509705.1 Beijerinckiaceae bacterium | reverse complement strand
CAGGTGCCGTTTCCCTGCGGATGGTCTTGCCGATGGTGAGCGCCGCGATGCTGCGCGAACGGGCGGGATTGAGGGAGAGGAGCGCGACGCCCAGGCCGTTGCGATAGGCGCGGGCTCGGTCGAGAGGCGTCGCGAGCGCCTCCGCCTCGACACACAGCGCAAGGCCAGCCTGCAGAAGTTCCGGCTGCAGGATTGTGGCGTCGTACTGGCGCGACGGGATCTTGTTGAGGTCGAGATCGTTTTCGATGTCGCGCAGCCAGGCGATGTCGCGCTCGGGCGCGATGTACATCGTCGCCTGACGAATTTTCGAGATCGTGCCGTAGACGGTGACGGGGCTGACCTCGGGCTGGAGTTTCTGCATGAAGAGTTCGATCAGGTCCGGCGTCACATGCGCGCCGGCTGACGCGCACCCACTCGTCTCTCGTCGCGATGAAGTCGTTGAAGGTGGTTTCAGGCGGCATTGATGACATTGTCCGAGGCGCGTGAATGCGCACGGTCGTTCGTTAAACGACCGTCAATTTCGCGTCCACGTCCAGCGCAGCTGGCTGAGCTTGCCGCCGCCCACAATCAGAAGGCTCGCGGCCGCGCCGCAACTGGCGGCTGGGCTCTTGCGCCGGCGCGCTGGACGTCCGTAAATTGCCCTTGGTCGAATGGCGGCGCGCGTCAATCCCGGAGATTTACCCGTGTCCATCACATCATCGCCATTGGAACTCATCACAGCGACGCCCGTTTGGGAGGGATCGGTGGGCTGGACCGCCGAATGCCTGCCATAGAGCGACGGCGTGCTCGCGCGCTATCGCGCTGCGGGATTTTCACATCTCTCTCTGACGGTGGCGGCGGAGTGGAACACCCCGTTCGAGACTTTGCGCCATCTCGGACGCGTACGTCGCCTCTTCCACGATCATCCTGGCGACTATGCGCTCGTCGGAACGGCGGCGGAGATCGCCGCCGCAAAGGAGATGGGCAAGCTCGCGATCAGCTTCAATTTTCAGGGCGCCGGACCTTTCGGCGGCGACCCAGGCCTTGTCGAGCCCTACAGCCGGCTGGGAGTGAAGCTCGCGATTCTCTGTTACAATGCACGCAATGCGCTCGGCGACGGCTGCCAGGAGGCTGGCGACGCCGGACTGTCTGATCTGGGCCGGCGCTTCGTCACCGAGATGAATCGCGTCGGCATGTTGATCGATCTGTCGCATGCCGGCCGCCGTACTGCGCTTGATACAATCGAGGCGTCGTACCAGCCTTGCGTTTTCTCGCATTCGAATCCGCGCGCCATGCATAAGCATGTGCGCAACGTCGGCCGAAAGGCGATGCGCGCCTGCGCGGAGAAAGGCGGCGTGATCGGAGTGAATTCGTTGGGCTTTATGCTGACGCCGGACGCGAGCGCCACCGTTCCCGATTTTGTCCGACATGTCCGCTTCGTAGCGGACGAGGTCGGCCATGATCATGTGGCGCTCGGCATGGACTGGAATTTTTATGATCAGTTCATGCAACAGATGTTCGCCGCCAATCCGGCGCTCGCCGCCCAGGGTTATCCAGCTCCGCCATGGGCGAGCCTGGCGCCGGAAACCTTGCCTGACATCGTCGAAGCTTTGCTCGCCGCCGGCTGGAAAGACGGGGATGTGGCCGCTCTTCTTGGGGGAAACATGATGCGGCTTGCGGGCCGCATCTGGCGATGATCAACTGTTGTTATCCATCTCGAGAGGAGGCTACCTTGCGCCATCAAATACGTCTCCTCGGCGTCATCGCGTCGCTGGCCATCGGAGTGTCGGTCGGCGTCGCACAGACCTCACCTAAGCTCATCGCCATCGCCAACTTCGGCGAACACCCCGTCTTGCGCGAAACAATCGAAGGCTTCAAGGCGGCCGTGATCAAAGGCGGTTTCGTTGAGGGGCGCGACGTGGTGTTTGAGGATCGGCATGTAAACTTCGATCGATCGCTTATTCCTCAACTGCTCGCTCAAACCCAATCGAGAAAACCGGCGCTCATCCTGGCGATGACGACGGGCGTCGCCCAGGCGTCTATTCGCGGGATCACCGACAAATCCATACCTATCGTCTTCGCTGCAGTCGTCGATCCGGTTGTGGCGAAGATCGTCGATAACTTCGATCGCGGCACAGAGACCCACACGGGCGCCTCGATGATGCCTAATTTCGACGCGTCGCTCGCTTTTTTGAAGCAACTGTTGCCTGACGTGAAAAGGATTGGCACGCTCTACAATCCCGCCGAAGACAACGACAAGACGAATCTCGAACTGCTTGGCACCGCAACGAAGAAGCAAGGCTTGGAGCTAGTGACAGTCGGCGTCGACCAGCAATCCGATCTGCCAGTGCGCATCCAGTCCCTGCGCGGACGCGTCGACGCAATATTGTTGATTCAGTCGAACATCATTCAGACCGCCATGCCGGTCGTCGCGCAGGTGACGAACCAACTTAAGATTCCGACGATCAACTCGATCTACAATCACGATCTACGCCATCAGCTCGCGGGTTTCCACGCCATAAGCTACAGCAAGAACGGCGAACGGGCAGGCGAAATCGCCGTGCGCATTCTCAAAGGCGAAAAGCCGTCTTCCATTCAAGTCTACGTGCCTGGTCCGGGAGATTTCTCAAGCCTCGCGAGCCCCAAGGGCCTTGCGCTGAGCGGACGCGACGTCCCGGAAGATATGAAGACCTGTAACTGTTTCGTCGCGGACTGAATGTTCATATGCTTGAAGTCGTCGATGCGCGGCGGGCTTTCAATGCCGGAACCGTCGATGAGCGGCCTGCGCTCGATGGCCTCAGCCTGACGCTGGCGCGCGGCGACTTCGCCGTGGTGATCGGGTCGAACGGCTCCGGCAAGACGACGCTGCTGAACGCAATCGCCGGAGCGGTCCGGCTTGATGCAGGCACGGTGCGGATCGATGGCGTCGATGTGACGCGCGTCACAATGGAGCGCCGCGCATCCGTGATTGCGCGCGTGTTTCAGGACCCGATGGTCGGCACGGCCTCGGCGATGACGGTCGAAGAGAACCTTGTGCTCGCTGAGTTGCGCGGATCGCGGCCGACCTTTCGGCAGGCCCTGACGCCGGCGCGACGCGCCGATTACCGCGCGAGACTGGCCGCGTTTTCCCTCGGTCTTGAAATGCGGCTGGGAGCGAAAGTCAGCCAATTGTCCGGCGGTCAGCGCCAGGCGCTCGCGCTGCTGATGGCGTCGCTGGTCGCACCCAAACTTCTCCTGCTTGACGAGCATACGGCAGCGCTCGACCCGCGCACCGCCGCTATCGTCCTCGACGCGACTGTGCGCCTGATTTCGGAATCTGGACTGACTGCGCTCATGGTGACGCACAATATGCGGCACGCCATCGACTTCGGAAGCAGGCTTGTGATGATGGAGCGAGGCCGGATCAAGCTTGAGTTGCCGGCAGAGGTGAAGGGACGAATGAGCATTGAGGATCTGGTAGCGCGGTTCGAGATCGCCGACGACAAAATTCTTTTAGCGGGACATGCGGCGTGACCTGGCTCAATAGTTTCTTCGAACTCGTTCCGGTCACGCTCGCGACAAGTCTCGTCTACGCGTATGTCGCGCTGGCGATCATGCTGCCGTTCCGCTTGCTGAATTTTCCTGATCTAACAAGCGAAGGCGCATTCCCGCTCGGCGGATGCTCATGCGCCGCATTCTTGATTGCCGGTCTCGATGCGTTCCTGGCCACGGCGTTAGCGGCATTGTGTGGCGCAGTCGCGGGCGCCACTACAGCGCTTATTCACCTGCGATTCCGTATCAACACGTTGCTCGCCGGCATTCTCGTGATGACCGCGCTCTACAGCGTCAATCTGCGGATCCTCGGCAAGGCGAATGTGACCCTTTTCACTCTCCCAAGCGTATTCTCGCGCATCGATGACCGCATCCTGCAGTCTGATGCCAACAAGATAGCCTTCTTCGGCGTGCTGCTTTTCCTTGCACTAGGTAGTCTCTGGTGGTTCCTCCGCACGGAGAAAGGGGTCGTGCTGCGCGCCGTGGGAGCCAACGCCACGCTGGCCCCGGCGCTCGGGATCAATGTTTTTGTCTGGACGATCACTGGGCTGGCAATCGCCAACGCTCTCGCTGCATTTGCCGGCGCTCTCCTGGTGCAGCAGCAGGGATTCGCCGACATTGGAATGGGCTTCGGCATCCTCATCACTGGGCTGGCGGCGTTGGTGATCGGCGAAACCATTCTTGGCCGTGACTCAATCGCGCGCGTGCTGGCGGGCCCACCGGTCGGGGCAATCATATACTATCAGATCGTGTCCCTGGGGCTCGCGCTCGGGCTGCATCCGTCCGACCTAAAGCTCGCGACTGCGATATTTGTACTCGTCGCGCTCGCAATCCCAGCGCTCCGGCGGCCCGACGCCGGGCGCGAGATGATGCACGCCTGAGGGAAAAGCGTTCGGCGCGCAGAAGGTTAGCGATGCGCCCACAACCCTTCCGGCAAATATGTACGGCGCAAAATCTCCAATTGGGATCTTGAGGAGCCAAGCCAGATCGTTCACACGCGCACTCACGATCCATCAAGTGAGGGCAAGGATGCGCCTTGAATTTATCCTTCGGTTTTGGGACGCCTAAGCCTACTTGTCGTGTGCACCTGAGCTTGTTCGTCCCAATCAAAGTGCTCATTCATTTTATCGTTCGCTTGCGCCGAGCATAAATCTTCGCGTCAAGGATCGGAACGGGAGCAGTCAAGTCGTCACGAATCCAGCTCGGCGGCGGCGTCGCCGATTGACTACTTCTTTGGATACTGCAGCCCTACATGACAAGAGAAACCTTGCGGCCCACAACCGGATAGGCGGGATCAGTATAGCCTGGCGTGGATGAGTGGCCTGGCGAAACGAGCGAATTGACTAACGACTCATCCGCATCGCTCCAGGGCGCGGCGACGGCGTCGACATAGGCCCGCCATTGCGCAAGGTTTCGCGGTCCGCCAATGACGCCCGTAACAAGGCTGTTAGCCAGCGCCCAACGGATCGCGAACGCGGTTGGAGTACGCCCTGTAGCCTCCGCATGATCAGCCAGGCGCGTCGCGATGACAATTGATTCAGTTCGGTACTCCGTCTCCATCAAGCGCTTGTCGGACCTGCCCGCGCGGCTATCAGCCAAGGACCCACCGCGGTACTTGCCGGTCAGTACGCCACGCGCCAATGGCGAATAGGCGACGACGCCCATGCCGTAGTGGCTGGCGCAGGGGATCACTTCCACCTCGATGCCGCGCGTCACCGCGCTATAGGGCGGCTGCACGGCGACCGGCGGCGGCGCACTCATGGCGCGGCAGAGTTCCGCCACCCGCGCCATGCGCCAGGCGCGGTGGTTGGACAGGGCAAAGTAGCGGATCTTGCCGGCGCGGATGAGGTCGCCCGTGGCGGCGATCGATTCCTCGAGCGGCGTCGAATAGTCCTCGGTGTGCCAGTAGTAGACGTCGATCCACTCCGTCCCCAGTCGCTTTAGGCTGCCCTCGCAGGACGCGATCAGATGTCGGCGCGACAGGCCGCGCTGGTTCGTGTCCGGCCCTACCAAGCCGCCGACTTTGGTCGCGATAATCCAGTGAGAGCGGTCCTTCTTGATGAGGCGGCCCGTCATCGCCTCCGATTCGCCGCCCACATAAACGTCCGCTGTGTCGATAGCGTTGACGCCGGCCTCCCGTGCGAGATCGACAATATTGGCCGCTTCGCGCTCTTCAGTCGCGCCGCCGAACGTCATCGCGCCAAGCCATAGGCGCGAAACGCGCACGCCGCTTGCGCCGAGTTGCGTCATCTCCATGGCGCCGGAAGGCGCGGATTGCGGTTGCAAGGCCATCGCTCGTCGTTCCTCTGTTCACAGCCAGTGGCGCGAATTCGTCAGCAGGCGATAGCCCGCATCGGTGATGAGGATCGTATCCTCGACGACCCCTGTGCCGAGTCCCTCAACGACCACCATAGGCTCGTAGGCGACGGTCATGCCTGGCTGAAACACGGCCATCGAGCCGGCGAAGAGGCCGCCCGGTGCCTCGAAGAGGTCGAGCCCGATGCCGTGGCCGAAGCCGCTGGCATAGAAATCCTTCTCGAAGCGAGAGCCTCGCGCCGTTCGCATCAGCGCCTGTGCCACATCGTCGATCGTATTGCCGGGACGCATCTTCTCAAGCCCCGCTTTGTAGAGGTCTTCGGAGAGCGCGATCAGCTCTGCCTGATCCTTGTTCCGCTGCGCTCCCAGAACGCCGGTGCGGCTCGTGTCGGACGCATAGCCGCGATAGCTCGCGCCGAGGTCGAGAAAGAGCATTTCGCCAGATTCAAGCTTCCGTTCGCGCGGATAGGCGTGCTTAAGCCCCGAGAGCTTTCCGCCCACGACGCAGGTGCGAAAGGATTCGATTGCGCCCTCGCGATGCATTGCGTTGACGACCACGGCCGCGGCCTCGGTCTCCAGCATGCCGGGCCTGAGTTCATTGAAAAGGGCTTCGAACGCCGTGTCGGCGATGCGGCCAGAACGCTCCATATGGGCGATCTCCGCCGGGCTCTTGAACATGCGCGCCTGGCTGATCACGGAGTCGGCGGCGGTGAGCCCGCCGAGTCGCCGCATGAGTGTGACGTGTAACGGCGCCGGGATCAGCGATCCACCCGCAAGGCCAACATGCTTGGCCGTTCCGCAGGCGTCGGCCGCCAGGCTTGCGACTTCGTCTGGCGGCCCGCCGTAGACAGGACCGGCGGCGCACCGCAGGTCCTCCATGCGGCAGTTCCAAACCATGGAATGCATGGGTTCCGCGTGCAGCATGCCGTCGGCGCAGACGGTCACGCCGTCGGCGCGAACCACCACAAAAACCGATCCGAAAACCGGCTCGAAATTAGTGAGCCAGCGGCAGCTCGCATAGGTCGCTGGCCCCGCGAAGACGACAAGCGCGTCGAGTCCATCGGCGGCCATGCCGGCCCGGACACGCGCCAGGCGCGCATCATATTCGGCGTCGTTGAAATCCGCGTCGAGATAGGGCTGACGCGCCGCCAAGTCGAACTTCAGGTGCATCATGGGCTTGCTCCGGAGAGGAATGTCGCGGCGTTCTTTGCCGCCTCGCGCCCGGCGATGCGGCCGCCGACGAAACATTCCGCCAGATTGCCGCCTGACAGGTAGATCGCGCCGAAGACGCTGCCCATCTCTCCGGCCTCGTAAAGGCCGGGAATAGGCTCGCCGTACGCGTCGAGCACGCGCTGCCACTCGTCATGCGCCGGCCCGCCCTGCGTGTTCGAAACGATCGGCCAGACCTCGGCCGCAGAGAATGGCGGCTCGACGATGGCGCGGCGCCCCACGATCGGGCGACCGTAGCGATCGGAGGCGCCGCTCGCCGCCATCGCGTTCCATGCGGTGACTTCGGCCGACAGCGTCTGCGGATCGCGCCCGAAGGCTGCGGCTAGGGCGACGAGGTCGCTGAACGATCGGAGGATGGCCTCATCCATGTCGCGTGGAGTCCAGGCCCCGAAACGGGCTGCCGTTTCGTCGTCATGCCAAGTCGGAGACGACAGGGGATAAAGCGCGCGACCCGCCGCATCGGTGATGAGGAGCGCAGGCCGAGCCTGCGGTCGCACGGCGGCGAAGTCGAAGCTCTCCAGCGCGCGATGGCCGGTGTCCTGCATATAGGGCTCATATTCGTTCATGAAGCGGCGGCCCGCGCGGTCGAGAAGGATCCAGCTCATCTCGACGCCTTCACGCGGACCCTCTTGGGGCAGCCAATCCGGCAGTCGTTTGAGCCGGATGCCGAACGGATAGGCAGGATCCGGGTGCTTGAAGCCGTAGGAGCCGTGATAGTGCCACATGTGCCAGAGCCCCGCGCCCTCGGCCTGCGCCATCGTCAGCCCATCGCCAGTGTTCGTGCGTATGGCTGCCGAGAGCACGTCCTGCATCGGCCAGAACTGAGTCTGGATGTCGCGCGATCCCTCGAAGCCGCCGGTAGCAAGGATGACGGCGCCGGCCCGCATATCGCCCGCCGTGGTGGCGACGCCGCCGATGCGGCCGCCCTCACGCAGCAGGCGCGTCGCACGCACGCCGTTGCGAACAGGAATTCCACGGTGCGACACGTTGCGCCGGAGCGTTTCGAACAGGCGCGCGCCCGCCGCTGCGCCGCGCACGGCGGGATAGGCAGTGGCGGCGTCGAAACCCGCAACCTCGTCGATATTGACGAAGGCGAAAGCGTCGTGACCGGGAAAGGGATAATTGCCAAACGCGGGCCGGAGCGATGCGACGGCGCCGACCGCACAAGCGAGCTTGCCGATCCAGGCCTGCGTTTCCGCCATGCCTTCAGCCAGCGCCCGGAGCACCGGCGTCGGCGTCGAGCCCGCATTCGTGGCCTCCCGATACGCCAGCGCCGCGGCGGGCTTGTCGCTCATGCGCCCGCCTCCAGCGGAGCACACCGATAAGCCGCCTGGATCGTTCCTTTTCTCAATGAGAACCACGCGCGCACCAGCGTCATGCGCGGCGAGGGCCGCAGCGGCCCCGGCGGAGCCGTAGCCGATAACCAGCACGTCGACCGGTGCGGCGGCCATCAGGAAGCGGACGGAAGAAGC